>NZ_JBEYFS010000151.1:0-30390 GCF_040634475.1 Streptomyces sp. NPDC007095 | reverse complement strand
TTTGGGGGGGGCCCGTTTGCGGGCGCCGCCCCCCCCCAAACACGCCGCCCAAAGGTCAGCCGATACCGTACGGCTGGCCCATCTGGCCGAAGCCGAAGCCAGGCTGCTGGTACTGCTGGAACGGCTGACCGAACGACTGCTGGCCGAACCCACCACCCCACTGCTGCTGGCCCTGCTGGCCGTGCTGACCCTGCTGACCCTGTTGGCCCTGCTGGCTCTGCTGGAGCAGCGCCACGATCGCGGTCGGCAGCGCCTGCTGCACGGACTGTTCCACAGCGTGCTGAATGCCTGTGTGCAGCGAGCGGTGCAGCGCGAGAGCCAGGTACGGGTGCGCCTGCTGGGCCAATCCCTGCTGCTGGAGCTGCTGCTGGACCTGCTGGATCTGCTGGAACGTCTGCTGCAGTCGCTGCGCGACCTGCTGGCTCGCCTGCTGGCACGCCTGCTGGATCGCCTGCTGGACCACCTGGCCGATCTGCTGCGAGCCGCCCATCTGCTGGCCGAACTGCTGTAGGGGTTGAGTACCGGTCATCACCGACATGAATGCTCCATTCGATGTCACTACGGAAAAGCGGACATAAGGATTTTATGCCGCCTTGTCGGTATACCCGACGTCCTGAAATTAAGGGGAATGCGGCCCCACCGCAATCCGACGACCGCCTCCCGGGGAGGCATCCCGATCGACCGCCGACCCGGATCGCGCGCTGCCGACCGAGGCGTACTGGGGGCGTCGTCCCCGACCGGCTCGCCCCAGCGCCGGAGGCAACGGACAAGTTGGCGATGACGCAAGCCCCCTCGCCTGATGACGCAAGCCCCCTCGCCCGAAGAGGGCGGCCGTGGCACTGGCAACTCACACGGCGCTACGCCCTCTGGTCGGCGCACTACCGATCGCCACATCGATCAGCAAAGCGGCCGCACCTGCGGCAGTGATCGTCCTCCCGGCCGCCGTCCTGCTCTTCCTCGGTCCGCGGTCACGGCGCGAGGTGCCTCGTGAAGGCGAGTCGAAAATCAGTGGCCGCCCACACCGGCCGACCCCACCCTCTACGCCGCGCAAGAACCACGACGAGGGATTCGCGCGGTGCACACGGCATCCACGATCACCGTCTACCAGGCGTACTCCCCGGAAATCGGCATGCCCGCGGTTCGCCAGGACCGCTTTCCCGCTGCGTGGAAGCGGGACCGCATGACGTGGATCAAGCCGTCCTTCCTCTGGATGATGTACCGCTGCGGATGGGGGCCAAGGAGGGCCGGACACTGTCCTCGCAGTCGAGATCACCCGTGAAGGCTTCGAGTGGGCGTTGGAGCGCGCTTGCCTGGCACGCTACGAGCACGGACCGCACTCCGACCGAGCCACCTGGAAGCGGCAGTTGAAGCGGGGTCCGGTTCGTGTCCAATGGGACCCCGAGCGCGATATGCATCTGCTGCTCCTTCGTAACCGCTCGCTGCAACTCGGGCTCGCCGGCGGAGCCGCACACCGCTACGCGGATGAGTGGACGGTTTCCATAGCCGCTGGGTGCTCCTGCACGCGGGATCGGCGGCGCCCCAGCCCGCGTGGGACCGCCTGGGTATCCCCTCACTCACCATCACGTCCGCCCGGTCCCGCCCGGCGGACGGCACCCTCGTCGACAGCGACGACGCACTGCTCGCCTGGCTGGCCGGACACCGCGCGGCCACCGTCGCCCTGCGACCGGACGCGTACGTCTACGCCGCCGCCCCCGCGGGCGCTCAACTCCCGTCACCCCCGGCCGGATTCGCTCCCGTGCCGCACCCGAGCCCGACCACCGCTCTGTGAGGACCACCATGACCACGCATGCCGAACTGCCGCCGATGCGGGAGCGCCTGCTCGACGTCGGGGACAAGAAGATCTTCGTCGCGGAGACCGGCGAAGGCCCTCCCGTCCTGCTGCTGCACGGCGGCGGCCCCGGTGCCTCCGGCGTCGCCAACTACGCCCGCAACATCGGGGAGTTGGCCAAGGAGTACCGGGTCGTCGTCCCCGACCTGCCCGGTTACGGACGCAGCACCAAGGGCGTCGACGGCGCGGACCCCTTCGGCCATCTCGCCGACGGTATCCGCGGCGCGCTCGACCGACTCGGCCTGCAGCGGGCCCACATGGTCGGCAACTCGTATGGCGGCGCCTGCGCCCTACGCCTGGCCCTGGACACGCCCGACCGGGTCGACCGCATGGTCCTGATGGGCCCGGGCGGCATCGGCACCACCCGTGCCCTGCCCACCCCGGGTCTGAACAGCCTGCTGAACTACTACTCCGGTGACGGACCTTCGCGGCGGAAGCTGGAGAAGTTCATCCGCGACCACCTCGTGTTCAACGCCGCCGACGTGCCCGACGAGGTCATCGACGCGCGTTACCGGGACAGCGTCGACCCGGAGGTCATCGCCGCTCCGCCGCTGCGCCGCCCGTCCGGCCCGAACGCCCTGCGCACCCTGTGGAGGATGGACTTCACCCGCGACCGACGCCTGTCCCGTCTGCCTGTGCCCACGCTGGTGCTGTGGGGCGCGAAGGACAAGGTCAACCGGCCCGAGGGCGGGCGCATGCTGGCCGATCGCATGCCCAACTGCGACCTGTACCTGGCAGCGAACACCGGGCACTGGGTCCAGTTCGAACGCGCCGAGCTGTTCAACCGCCTGTGCGCCGACTTCCTGGCCGGGCGCCGATGAACACGCCTGGGGATCCGTCCGTCTTCGGTGCCGTCCGCCTCGGCTACATCATCATCGAGACGAACCGCTTCACCGACTGGCGCCGCTTCGGCACCGACGCCATCGGCATGCACCATGACGCCCCCGACACCAGGCTGATGCGGTTCCGCCTCGACGACCGGGAATGCCGCTTCCTGCTGAGGCGCGGCCCGGCCGAGGACGTCGTGGCCACCGGCTGGCACATCGACGACCACGCCACCTTCGAACGGATCGAGGCCCGCGTACGCGCCCACGGCGTCCCGCTCGTCCAGGGCACCGCCGAGGAAGCCGCCCTGCGCGGTGTGGAACGCCTGCTGCGCTTCCCGGGGCCCAAGGGCATCACGCAGGAGATCTGCACCGCGCCGGTGAAGTCGGCGGAGCCCCTGCGCATGCTCGCCTCCGGATTCGTCACGGGCGATTCCGGCATGGGCCACGTGGCGATCACCTCCACCAGGCCGACACGGATCCGCGGCTACTTCAACACCGTCTTCGACGCACGACTGACCGACTACATCGACGAGACCATCAGCGGCGTCAAACTCAAGATCCGCTTCCTGCGCGTCAACGAACGCCATCACTCCATCGCCGTCGCCACCGTCCAGGGTCTGCCCATCGACCCGGTCCGCACCCGCGTCCAGCACCTCAACATCCAGGCCGCCACCCTCGACGACATCGCCCAGAGCTACCAGCGCGTGTGTGAACTCGGCTTCGACATGGCGCTGTCCGTGGGGCAGCACACCAACGACAAGGAGCTGTCCTACTACGCCCGCACGCCCTCGGGCTTCGAATGGGAGGTCGGCTGGAACCCCATCACCATCGACGAAGCCACCTGGCGGCCCACCACTCACCAGGGCATCAGCGTCTGGGGCCACACACCCGTCGGCCAGACCATCATCGACAAACTCGACCAGTTCCGACGCGGCGCCCGCTCCCTCATCCGCCCGGAAGCCACCGTCCCCGCCCTCAGCGGAACCGGCATCTTCGACGACTGACCGCCGGGCCGGACCCCGCCGGACTCGAACCGGAAGAGATCCGGTTCCGGATCACGCTGAAGACCCCGTGGCAGACTGGGCGGGCGGCTCGTCCCGGTCCGTCGTTCACCCCATACTGATCCACCGAGGTTGTTTCCGTGCCCAAGCCCGTGGCCCGCGAGCCTTTGCGACGTAATTCACGGTCCAACCGGGCTCGCATCCTGGCCACGGCCCGCCAGGAACTGGGACGGAACCCCGACGTCACCCTGGAGGAACTCGCGCGAGCCGCCGGTGTCGTGCGACGCACCCTCTTCGGGCACTTTCCGGGACGCGCGGCGTTGCTGGAGGCTCTTGCCGAGGAGGCGTCCGAGGCGATTCGGAGCGTCGTCTCGGCCGGAGCGAACTCGACGGAGCCGGCCGAGCGGGCCCTCGCGCATTTCGTGCTCTCCGTATGGCCTGTGGGGGACCGCTATCGGATGCTCGTGGCACTGGCGCGCAAGGACCTGGGTAGGGAACGCGTGGCCGAGATCCTGGCACCGGCCCGCGACGAGGCCACGGCCATCCTGGAGCGAGGGCAGCGAGACGGCGTCTTTCACACCCATCTGCCGCCCGCTGTGCTGAGCGCCGGGCTGGAGGCCATGACGGTCGCACTGCTGGAAGCGGTCAACACCGGGGCGCTGGACGACGACGGAACCCGGGTCGCCGTCGCCATGCTCATCGCGGCCGGTGTGCCGGAGGAACAGGCGGGTGCGGTGGTGGACGACGTCGCGTCCGCGGCGGTCGCGGAGGCTGCCGCCGACGTGTGAGCCGTCGTACGGCCACCGATCGGTCGGGACAACGGTTTCGCCGTAACCCTGCGTCTCGTGGACCGGCCGAGGACGCTCACATGACCGCGTCGTCGACCATGTCCAGGTCGGGCAGGTCCAGCGAGCAGATCCGCGCGGCCTCGTCGGCGGTCATGCCGAACTGGCGCAGCAGTCCATGGACGACCAGGTCCGAGGACGTCGCATCATCACGGTCGGGCTGCGCGTGCAGTAGTGAACCGAGGGCAAGTTGGGCGCTGACCGGGTCTCTGACTTGCGCGACTTCTCCTTTCAGCCTCTTTCGGGAGGATGCTGCATATGCGGCCGGTTCCCCCTTCGAGATGGGCTCAGTGACGTGCTCAGCGGGGCGGCTCGACCAGCCCCACCTCGTAGGCGGTGATCACGAGGTGAACCCGGTCCCGGGCGCCCAGTTTGGCGAACAGCCGTGACACGTGCGACTTGGCGGTGGCCACCGTGATGAAGAGTTCCTCCGCGATCTCGCTGTTCGACCGGCCACGTCCGACCAGGGTCAGCACTTCCCATTCCCGCTCGGTGAGGCCCTCGACCGGCCGTGGAGGGCGCTCCGGGGCAGCCACGGGGCGTCCGACGAAGTCCGCGATCAGACGGCGCGTCACGCTCGGCGCGATCAGTGCGTCGCCGGCAGCGACCACGCGGATCGCCGCGAGGATGTCGTCCAGCTCCATGTCCTTGACCACGAAGCCGCTTGCGCCGGCTCGGAGCGCGCCATACACGTGGTCGTCGTCGTCGAAGGTGGTCAGCATGAGCACGCGGGTCGTTGCCGGACCGGCCGTGACCTGGCGCGTGGCTTCGATCCCGTCCATGCCGGGCATCCTGATGTCCATCACCACGACGTCGGGGCTGACATTCCGGACCAGTTGGACCGCCTCGGCGCCGGTGGCGGCCTCACCGACGACCTCCAGGTCGGGGTGATCGGCCATGAGCACGCGCAGACCGGACCGTACCAACGGCTGGTCGTCGGCGAGCACGACTCGGACAGTCACCGGGCCTCCAGCCGAACTCCGATGGTGTTGGGCAGCGGCAGTTGCGCCGCCACCTGGAAGCCGCCCTCCGGACGTGGTCCGGCGCTGAGGTGGCCGTGCAGCAGGCCGACCCGCTCCCGCATGCCGACGATGCCGAAGCCGTGGGCCAAGCCGTTCTCGATGGCGCCGTGCCCGTCGTCGACGACCTCCACGGACAGCTCCTCGTCCCCGTAGTCGACGGTCACCCTGCAGTGCCCGGTGCCCGCGTGACGGACCACGTTGGTCAGCGCCTCCTGCACGATACGGTAGGCGGACAGGTCGATGTCGGCCGGCAAGGGCCGCTGCTCCCCGCTGAAGCGCACGTCGACGCGTACCCCCGCGTCCGCGGTCGCCGCCGCGAGCAGCTCGATGTCCGCCAGTCCCGGTGAGGGCGCGAGAGACGACTGCCCCGCGGCCGCTGACTCCGGGTCGGTCCGACGGAGCGCCACCAGCGTGCGCCGAAGGCCCGACAAGGTCTCCCTGCTGGTGGCCTCGATGGCTCGCAGTGCCTCGCGGGCCTCCACAGGCTGCGTCTGGATGACCCGGCTGCCCACCCCGGCCTGGATGGCAATGATTCCGATACTGTGCGCAACCATGTCGTGCAACTCCCGTGCGATCCGCAGCTGTTCGGCGGTCACGGCTTCCGCCACCTCCTGCGCGCGCAGCGCCACCGCGTGCTCGTGGCGCTCGCGGCCGAGCAGACCGACCGTGCACGATGCGGCCATCGCCAGAAGGGCGATCACGCTGTTGGCCGTCAGGTTGTCCCCGTGCGCGAAGCCGCCGATCAGCAGGAGCTGCGCGATCAGGGATACGGTCACCGCGACGATCGAATCCCGTCGCGTGCGGGTTGCGACGATGAAGCCCAGGACAAGGTCCACCGCCAGATATGACAGGAACTCGCCCTGATACGACAGCGCCAGGCTCGCGCGCGCGTGGCGGGGCGGCATCACCACCACGGCGGTGGCGCCGAAGAGTGTCATGGCCAGAGCCAGCAACGGCACCCGGCGCAGTACACCGGCGAGCAGGCTCACAGCCAGTAGCGACCCGACGGCGTGGACCGTGCCGGAAGCCCGGGGCGCGCCGCCCAGCAGCAGAAGCAGCATGAAGAGGTACAGGACACCCCCGATCCAGGCCATGAGTGCCGGCCTCGGCACAGTCGGTGTGCCCGTTCGAGAGCGAGGTTGCGATGCTGAACCGCAGGCAGCCGTCGGGGTGGTCGGGATGGCGTCCATGCCGTGAGACTAACCAGCCGCCGCCCGCGCGGCATCGGCCCCGGGACGTACGCCCGCGGGCTAACCCGGCGGCGCGATTGCCGCCCCAGGGCCAATGCCCGGCCGGGGGCCTCCCGGCAGGGTTGGCCGTGTGATCGAAGTCAGCGAACTCACCAAGCGCTACGGCAGCAAGACCGCCGTGGACCATCTGTCCTTCACCGTTCGGCCGGGCCAGGTCACCGGATTCCTCGGCCCCAACGGAGCCGGCAAGACCACCACCCTGCGGATGATCCTCGGCCTGGACGCGCCAACCGCCGGTGCCGCCACCGTCAGCAACGTCCCCTTCCACAGCCACCCACGCGGACTGCGGCACGTCGGCGCCCTCCTCGACGCCACCCAGGTCCACGGCGGACGCAGCGCCGCCGCCCACCTGTCCGCCCTGGCCCACAGCAACGGCATCCCGCTGCGCCGGGTGGACGAGGTGCTGCATGAGGTGGGGCTGGCCGATGCGGCGACCCGCCGCATCGGCGGGTTCTCGCTCGGTATGAAACAGCGGCTCGGTATCGCCACCGCCCTGCTCGGGGACCCGCCCGTGCTGATGTTCGACGAGCCGATCAACGGCATGGACCCGGAAGGCGTTCTCTGGGCGCGCCGCCTGTTCCGGCGCCTGGCCGCCGAGGGGCGCACCGTCTTCCTTTCCAGCCATCTGATGTCGGAGATGGAGAACACCGCCGACCGGCTCGTCGTCATCGGCCGGGGCCGGCTCATCGCCGCGGAGTCGGTAGGTGACTTCGCGGCCCGCAGCACCCGCCTCAACGTTGTGGTGGGCAGCCCGCAGGCTGCCGCGCTGGCAGCGGTGCTGGCTGCGGCAGGCGCGTCGGTCGAGCCGCAGGGCTCGACGGGCACCGAGAAACTTGCCGTGACAGGGCTGCCGGCAGAGCGGATCGGAGCGCTTGCCTTCGAGAACCAGATCATGCTGCACGAGCTGACCACCCGAACCGCCTCACTCGAGGAGGCGTTCATGGAGTTCACCGCCGACAGTGTCGAATACCTGGCAGGACAACCCCGATGACTACGATCAACTCCGTCCCTCCGGCCATGTCGGACGCGCCGGTCGCCGAGCCGCCCGCCCGCTTCCACGACCTCCTGGCCGCCGAGTGGATCAAGATGTGGTCCCTGCGCTCCACTCCGTGGACGATCGCACTCACGATCCTGTTCGTCATCGGGTCCGCGGCCGCGGCCGCACTGGCGGACTACAAGAACTTCGAGGGCTCCGGCGCGAGCATGCGGCAGCCCCCTGACTTCCTGCCCTTCGACGCCTATCCGCCGGCCGGCTACATGACGCTGATGCTCGTCGCCGGCAGCGTCGGCGCCATCACCGTCGCGAGCGAATACAGCAGCGGCCTGATCGGCACCACCACCGTGGCCGTCCCTGCCCGCGGCTCAGTGGTGTTGGCCAAAGCGGCCGTCACCGCCGGTGTGTGGACCGCCGTCGGTACGGCCGTTTCCACCGGTTCCTTCCTGGTCTCCCAGGCCATCCTCAACGGGCGGCACGCAGGCGTCCCGATCACCCATTCCGGGGTGCTCCGGGCGCTGGTGGCATCCGCGCTGCTGGCCCCGGTCTGCGCACTCGTCGGCCTGGGACTCGGCGTCCTGATCCGGCACAGCGCCGCGACCATGGTCACCAGCGTCTTCACGCTGTTGATGCTGCCGACGATCTTCTCGCAGAACAAGCGCTGGTCCGCCGACGTCAACCACGCGATGGTCGTCACCGCCTGGAAGCGCCTGGTCCAGAACTGGCCGCCGGATCCCGAATCCCTCGGCTACACCGCCACGGTCACCGGTTCCTGGATCGTGTACGCGGTTTGGCCGCTCGTCGCGGTCGTGTTGGCGTTGGTTG
This sequence comes from Streptomyces sp. NPDC007095, assembly GCF_040634475.1. Classification (NCBI taxonomy): domain Bacteria; kingdom Bacillati; phylum Actinomycetota; class Actinomycetes; order Kitasatosporales; family Streptomycetaceae; genus Streptomyces; species Streptomyces sp. NPDC007095. The sequence continues at coordinate 21,777 of NZ_JBEYFS010000151.1, read as the reverse complement.
TCGTGCGGCGCCGCGACGTATGAAACCGCGGCAGGCGCTGATTCAGGAGTGTGGGGCTGCTGCCGCTGAAGTGCGCTCCAGCGTGTTCTGGTGGATGCGGTGACAGGGATCCTCGGGGTGGGGCAGGCTCGGATGCGCACTGATCTGCTGGAGGCGGCTCATGTCATCGCGATGGTTGTCCTAGAAGGGGGCCAACTCGAATCGGCGGGAGGCGTGGGATGAATCCGTCTCCCGGCGCCGCGCATCTCCAGCGGCCGGCGCTGGTCGATGGCGGCCGCTGGAGATGCGCGGGGCAGCGAGCCGGACAACAGCGCACGTGCCGCTTCGGTACCCACGCGGCCGTTGGCCAGGGCCGCATAGGTGCTGCCGTGACCACGACGGTGCAGACCGTCCAGTGACAGACAGGGCAGGGAAATGACCGGGCCGGCTGCCAGCAGGGCATCGGTCAGCTCGAACAACGCATCAGCCCGTCGGGACAGACAGTCGTCCAGCCCCTGCGAAAGCGCATCAGGTCGGCCTTGCCCTGGCGGCCTGCCCCGCCTCGAGCACACTGACAGCGACGGCCATCGCACCCTCCCCTGGTCTTCACCTACCTGGAGAGTCCCGCGATGGCCGTTCCACGTCCCGCACCTCACCCAACCAACCGTCCACGGGCAGGACACAGGGATAAAAGCGAAGCTCAGGCACGGTGGGTGGTGTCCAGGCTGCTTCGGCTGCTTGTGCGGTGGGGTGGGTGGGGAAGACATGGTCCAGCCCGACGATGTGGAAGATTCGGCTGATGCGGTCGGGGACCGCTGCCAGAGCGATGTCTGCCTGGGCGGCGAGGGCGTGATTGCGGGCAGCGATCAGGACGGTGATGCCGCTGGAGTCGCAGAAGGTGATGCCGGTCAGGTCGATGACGAGCTGCTGGCCTGCCTGGAGTGTCAGGCGGGGCAGAAGCGCACGTACGTCTGGGGCGCTGTCGTTGTCGAGTTCTCCGGTCAGTTCGATGACGGGCCCGGCGGGGGTGGCGCGGGAGTGGACGGTCAGCTGGGTCACGGCTGCTCTTCACGGGTGGGTCGGGGCACGCTGATGGCGAGCACGGCGGCGTCGTCGTCCACTCCGGTGCCGAATGTGTCGAGCAGGTCACGGACCGCGGCGATGGCGTCGGAGGCGGTCGTCGGCGCCAGGACCTGGGCGAAGTCGAGGAGAGCGTCGTCACCGTAGCGGTCGCCGTCAGTGATCTGGGCGGTGTGTGCTTCGGTGAGGCCGTCTGTGTGGAGCAGCAGGGTGTCGCCGGGGTCCAGGCGGACGGTGGTGGTGGCGATGTGGGCGTCGGGCAGGACGCCGATGAGCTGGCCGCCGGGGGTGGGCAGGTAGTCGGCGCTGCCGTCGGCGCGCATGAGCAGGGCTGGGGGGTGACCGCCGCTGGCCAGGGTGACACGGAAGCCGCCTCGGTCGGTGTCGGGGGTGAGCAGTCCGAAGATGACCGTGCAGAACCGCGGGTCCTGGCCGTTGTATTCGTGGTTGAGGACCGTGTTGAGGTTGCTCAGGACGGTGACCGGGTCGGGGTCGTAGACGGCGGCGGCGCGCAGGGTGTAGCGGGCCAGGGAGGTGACGGCCGCTGCGGCCGCGCCCTTGCCGCACACATCGCCAAGGAACAGTCCCCACGTTCCGGAGGCGAGAGGGAACAGGTCGTAGAAGTCGCCGCCGACCTTGTCGGTGGAGGCGATGTGGTAGTGCGCGGCTACATCCAAGCCGGGCACATTCACCAGGGCCGGGGGCAGGAGGGTCTGTTGCAGGGTGGCGTTGAGGCGCTTGAGTTCTTCGCGTTCGCGTTCTGCTTCCTGCCGGGCGCGCAGCAGCTCGGTTTCGTAGGCGCGGCGGTCGCGGGCGTCGAAGACGGTGGTACGGATCAGCAGTGGCTGCCCGGCGCTGCCGGTCCTGACCGTGGAGGTGACCAGTACCGGCAGACGGCTGCCGTCGGCCGCCTTGAGTTCCAGAGCGATTCCGCTGACCTCTCCCTGCATGCGCAGCAGCGGAGCGAAGTGCGTCTCGTGGTACAGCCGGCCTCCCACGGTGAGCAGGTCGGAAAACGTCTTGCGGCCCACCAGGTCGCCGCGTCGGTAGCCCAGCCAGTTGAGCAGCGTGGTGTTGATCTTTGCGATCGTGCCGTCCAGCAGGGTGGAGAGGTAGCCGCAAGGCGCATGCTCGTACAGGTCTTCCGCGCTGTCTTCCAACAGTGCGGAGAACGCCGCGTGGTCGTCACGGCTCTCGCTGCTCTCGCCGTGACTGGGCTTGCACATCATCGGCCCGCTCTCGCGAAGGCGCTGATCGTGGCGGCCGTCTCCTCAGGGGCGGCGAGCTGGGGGCAGTGCCCGGTCGCGTTCAGCGTGACCAGGCGGCTGCGGGGGATCTGCGCCTGTACGAAGGCTCCGACCTCCGGAGGCGCGATCGCGTCTGTGGAACACTGCGCGACCAAAGTGGGCACGGTGACCTTGGCGAGGTCGTCGCGGTTGTCAGACAGGAATGTCACCCGGGCGAAGGACCGGGCGATGTCCGGATCGGTCCGGCAGAAGCTGTTGGTGAGCTCCTCGCCCAGTTCCGGACGCTCGGGATTACCCATGATCACCGGCGCCATGGCACCTGACCAGCCCAGATAGTTCGCATCCAGCGATTCCAGGAGCTCGTCGATGTCCTCGGCGCTGAACCCGCCCCGATAACCGGCGGCCGGATCATCGATGAAACACGGTGACGGGGCGAGCAGGACCAGACCGGCGAAAGCCTCCGGCTCCCGCGCCGCGGCCAGAACGCCCATCATCGCGCTCACAGAATGCCCCACGAAGGTCACCGGCCCGAGCGACAACTCACGGCAGATCTCCAGCACATCATCGGCATATCCCTCCAGCGAGGAGTAACGCTCCGTGCTCCACGCCGAAAGATCGGAACGCCCCGCTCCCACGTGGTCGAAGAGCACCACGGTGAAGTCGCGCTCCAGAAGCGGTACCACCAGCCGCCACATGTTCTGGTCGCACCCGAACCCGTGCGCCAGCATCAGCACAGGGCGACCGGCCTGGCCGGTCACCGTCACATGATTCCTGCTCCGCACACTCATACGCCCATCCTCGCAGACGCTTCCGAGGCTCCCCGGCACCGAGTGGCTTCAGTCGTGACGGGGCGCCGAGGTAGTGGACCCAGCATTTGTTCGCGTACTTCGTCCAGGTCTCCGCGGTGGACAGGCAGGCCCTGTTGCGCTGCGCCTCGCGGCGCTCATCCGGCCCCGGTGGCGACCCGTGACCCCGCGGGGGTACGCCGGGCACGGGCGGCGTCAGTGGACGTACCCCGGGGCAGCGGTCGGGCGGACACCTGCGTCGAGCTGAGCATCAGGTGACGGCTTGTCAACCGGGGCGCTGCCGGGGGGCCAGACACCGAAGCTCCCGGTGGCAACACGCTGATGCTTCCGGTCAGCCTTCGTGGCTCGGGAGAATCTCCTTGACCTTGGCGATCGCGAAGCCCCATCCCTGTGCCACGGTCGGCTTGCCCGGCACGGCCACCTCCTCGGGGTTGGTCAGCACGTCCAGCAGGACCGGCCCAGGGGTGCCGAGGGCCCGGCGCGCGCTGTCGTGGAGATCGGCCGGGTCGGTGACGCGGATGCCGGTGACGCCGAGCGCGGTGGCGACCGCGGTGAAGTCGGGGTTGTCGAGTTCCGTACCGAATTCAGGCAGGCCGGCCTGCTCCTGTTCGAGCTTGACCGTTCCCAGACGGCGGTTGTCGAAGACCACCAGCTTCACCGGCAGTTGGTACGTCTTGATCGTCATGAGGTCGCCGAGCAGCATGCTCGGGCCGCCGTCGCCGCAGAAGGCGAGGGTCTGGCGATCGGGCGCCCAGAGCAGGGCCCCGAGGGCCTGGGGCATGGCATTGGCCATGGAGCCGAGGTTGTACGAGCCGATCAGGCGCCTGCTGCCGCGCATGGTGACGAAGCGCGACAGCCAGACGGTGGCCTTTCCGGTGTCGGAGGTGAAGACGGCGTCCTCGGCGCCGTAGGCGTCCACCGCGGCGGCCAGCGCCTCGGGGCGGATCTCGTGGTCGCGGTTGTCCAGAGCGGCCCGTAGCTTCCCGGCCCAGCGGCGCTCGTGACTCGGATCGGCCAGGCGCTGCTGCCCTTCCTGCCAGCGGGTGAACCGTTCCCGCGCGCCGTCCGGGTGGACGCGGTCCGGGGCCGCCTTCAGCAGCGGGAGCAGGCCCCGTAGCGTCGCACCGACGTCACCCGCCAGACCCACATCCACGGGAACCCGACGGCCCAAGTGCTCCCCACGGGTGTCGACCTGGACGACCTTGCACCCCTTCGGGTACCAGTCCCGGTACGGGAAGTCAGTACCCGGCATCAGGAGCGCGTCGCCGCTGTCGAGCGCGTGGGAAGCGGCGGGGTTGCCTATCAGACCCGTCTGCCCCACCTGGAAGTCGTTGTCCCCCTCGAACACCTCCTTCGCCTTGAGGGTGAGCACCATCGGCGCGGCGAGCACTTCGGCGGTCCGAAGGACCTCGGCGCGGGCGGCGTGCGCTCCGCGGCCGACGAGCAGGGTGACGCGGGCGGCGGTGTTCAGGAGTTCGGCGGCCGCTGTGAGCGCCGGGTCGTCCGGGCGGGTGACGGGGCGGTCGAGGGCGAAGCGAGCGGGCTGGTCGTCGCTCAGCTTTCGGTCACCCAGGTCCCCGGGCACGGTGAGCACCGCCACTCCGCCTTGACTGACGGCCGTACGTACGGCGGACTCCAGCAGCCGCGGCATCTGGTCGGGGGAGGAGACGGTGGCACGGTAGACGGCCACGTCACGGAAGAGCAGGTCGTTGTCGACTTCCTGGAAGTAGTCGTTGCCGACCTCGGCGAGGGGAACCTGACCGCAGATCGCGATGGCGGGGGTACGGCTCTTGGCCGCGTCGTACAGCCCGTTGAGAAGGTGCACGGAGCCGGGTCCCACCGTTCCCATGCACACCCCGAGGGTTCCCGAGAGCTGGGACTGAGCTCCGGCGTCGAAGGCCGCGGCTTCCTAGTGCCGGCAGTCGACCCAGTTCAGGTCGTCAGTGGTGCGGATCGCGTCCGTCAGTGGGTTCAAGGCGTCTCCGACCACTCCGAAGACATGCTGGACGCCCAGGTCCTTGAGTGCGTCGACGATCACGCGGGCGACGGTTCGTGCCACGGGAGTGCCCTTCGGTCCGGTGCGGCCCTCGGAATGAGTGCCGGGTTCAGCACATGGTGCGTGTGTCCCGAAGTCCGGCGGTCAATCCGCTCGCGCGCAACGCTCAGGCGCTACCGGTGTCCTAGCAGGTAGAGAGGCCGTTGAAGCCCGAGGAGTCCGGAAGGTCGCCCCGCGCCGTCGGGACGGCGGGCACTGCTCGGAGCCGGGCAGTGCTTTGTCCGGGCAGGTGTTGCCGGTGGGCGTCGTCACCGGCCTTCTCAAACTGCTTGAACAGCTTCTCCACCGTCTTGTGGTCCAGGCTTCAGCCTGGGGGTGAAGCGCATCCGTGCACGCACTGCGGCACGGTCCACGACCGGGAGACCACAACGCCGCCCGCCGCGCAGCCACAGCCGGCAGTGAACGGGAGCGCAGCGGCTCGGACCAGGCAGCCGTGCCCTCGGTGCCACGCCGCACGGGAAGGCGCCGGTCCTCGCCGCGTGGTTCAGCGTGCGTGTCTTGCTGAGCACGGTCGCCGGGCCGTCTCTGCGTGTGCCGGACGCTGCGAGCCGACTTTTATGCAGGGCTGAACCCCTGGTTCCCCCGCATCGATTACGGCGACGTCGACGGTGAGGTCGGCGTCCATGGGCAGGTGGAGGGGGAAGCGTCAGCCCGGATCAGGGATTGAGTTCGGTTGTCGCCTCGGTCCCTGGAGTGTCCGTTTGATTCGGCCTGACGGACTTTCGATGACTGGTGTCGCACCACGGGTAGGTGCGGCTGCGGCGGCAGGTGCACAGGGCTACGCAGAATCGGTCGGACGACACGGTGGTGCCGTCGTCCAGGGTGACTTCGACCGGGCCTTCAACGAGCAGGGGCCCTGCGCGCTGAGCGACGATGCGGCGGCGTCGTTCAGGTGAGTCGTTCGGCACGGATGATCACCAGCTCTTCCTTCTCGTCATCGCCTCCCAGCAGGCCGCGGCTTCGCAGCCAGCTGATTCGGGAGCGAAGGATGGGCCCGACCGCGATGTAGCGGTGTTCCACGACGTCTGCGTTCAGGCCTTCAGCCCGCAACAGCCTCAGCGTCTCTTCCACGCCGTTGAGGGCGGACTGGACAAGGAGTAGGACTCCGCCGGGCCGGAGTAGCGCGGGTGCGTCCCGGCATATGCGGTCCAGCAGAAGACGGCCGTCATGGCCCGCGTCCCAGGACCGGGCCGCACCGCGGCGGGGGCAGTCGGCGTCGGGTGAGGGTACGTACGGCGGGTTGGACAGGACGAGATCGAAAGATCGGCCTGACACCGGAGCCAGCAGGTTGCCGCGCATGACGCGCAGCGGAAGTCGCGCCAGCGCCGCGTTGACTTTGGCGTTGAGAACCGCCCGCCAGGAGATGTCGACGGCTGTGACCTCTCCGCCCAGCCGTACGGCGGCCAAAGCGACAGCTCCTGTACCCGTGCCGACGTCGAGGACATGAGCCTGCGGGGGGAGGCGTTCCTGACGCAGGGATTGCACGAGCAGATCGGTGTCGTCCTGTGGAGCGTAGACGCCGGGAAGAGCAAGGGGAGTCATGGGAGTTTCATCTCCGGTTCTCGGGGGCGTCGGAGAACCTGTTCGGGGCCGGGCCGGCTGGTCAGACGGGCGTACGCAGCGATGACTCGCCTGCCCGCCACGCGCCGAGGAGTCGTTCGGCAAGTCGGTCCTCGACGTAGTTGGTGGCGTCCACGCCGAACGCGACGTCGCCGTCCAGGTGGGGTTCTTCTTCGAGTAGGCCCGCGACGACTTCCCGGCGCACGACCTGCTCATGTACGGCGTCGGCCTCGACGTGCTCGTCGTAGAAGTGCTCGGCGGCCGGTCCCGCGCCGGTGCGCCGCATGGCCTGAGCGAGCCGCCGTGAACCGGGCGACGAGGTGATCTCGACGGTGGCGAAGTGGCCTACCAATGCACCTCTCAGGGCGCGGTGCAGTCCGAAGAGGGACATCAGGTTCACGACGGCCAGTGCCTCGGCGCCGGCAGAGTCGAGATAGCGCCCGTAGGTGGTGTCCAGGCCGAGGTCGGCCATGAGGGCGGCGAACAGCCGCGCGTGCACACGGTCCGCCCGGCCGCTGCCGAACTCGTCGAACTCCACGGCTGCCATTCCGGCCTTCGCCCGGCCCCACAGGCGGGGCAGCACCCAGGCGTGCGGATCGGCCTCCTTGAGGTGGTACAGCGACCGCTGTGCGGCGTATTCGCGTAGCTGCCACAGCTCCCCGTGGTCTTGGAGATAGTGGGTGACCCCGGTGCCGTCCATGGGCTCGACGAGCAGTTCGTCCAGCGCCTCGGAGGCGCGTTCATGCCGTGTCGCCTGGTGGCGCAGGGCCTTGAGGAAGGGGCGCTCCAGGGCTGCCCGGGCCTTGAGCAGGTCGGGGTCCCATTCACGGGCGGCGTCCACGTCGGCGAAACCCCGGTAGTGCAGCTCGTAACAGAGATACAGGCCGAGCTGCCAGTCCTCGCCGAAAGGGGATACCTCTGCACTCGCCCTGTCGTCGGGAGGCGGCCCTGTGCATCTCAAGTACTCAGCAACCGCCGTCGAAATTGGGCCCCGGCTCGGCGGCAATGGCGGTTCTTTCGACCAGAAATCCATGCGTACGGAGTACCCGTGATCCAGAACGTCTCACATGGCCGCTCTTCTTCGCGGCTGGGCCGAGGGCACTCGCTCTCACTGCTGCCGCGTTGCCGGGGATTCAGTCGGAGGGCGGCAGCAGTGTGCCCAGCGGCCCGAGGTCGAGGTTGAGGTCCTCCATGGTCAGTCCGTACTGGGCGCACAGATCGCTCATGCGGTCGTGGAGGAGCATGAGTGTAGCTCCCAGGCGTTCTTCCTGTTCGTCGGTGAGGTCGCCTTGGTCGACGCGGTGCAGGGCCTGTCGTTCCATGAGCTGGCGCAGCAGTTCCACGAGAGTGAGGACGAGTCTCATGAGGTCCCGTTCGACGGTGTCGCGGTCGGAGCTGATCCGCCGGGCCGGGGAATGTGAGCCCTTGCCGGCCGGCGGGTCCAGGTCGCGTGGGGCGGCGGGCAGCAGCCGGAAGGCGCGTGCGGCGGCCTCGGCGACCTCGTCGGCGCGGTTCGGCGGCCGTCTCTCTCCCTCAGCTGTCATGGTCGCCGCCTCGCAGCGGATTCGTCCTCGTCCATGGCGAGGGGTTCTGCTCACTGATGGAAACGATCAGGGCACGCAGTGAGATACGTACTAGATCGATGTCCGCGATGGACAGCACAACGTCACCGGTGAGGACGACCCCACCGCTCAGAAGTCGGTCCAACAGATCGATGAGAGCGACCTGCCGCTGAGGCAGGCGCTCCGCCTCGGACGGAGGGCCAGGCGTGATCACGGGGGTGCTTCCTCTGTAGCTGCAGCACCGCCGGATTCATCGAGTGGCATGGCGAAGGAGTACGGAGCCCAGGGGCCGGTGGCCTCGACCCGCACCCCGTCCAGCCCGTCAGCGGCATGTGCCACGTCGGCCAGGAAACCGTCGCAATGCTTCAGGGGCACGAGGTACGCGTCATTGACGACGTTCTCGCCGACGGCGCCGGCCGCGTCGGCGAGAAGACCCTGCTGTACGCGATGCCGGACACGGTCGGAGGCGTGCTTGCGGCCCGCGGCCTCCACCCGCTCGGCGGCCTTCTGCGCCGCCTGGTACACGGTGTCGCGAACACTTTGTTGTTGCCGGCGGTTACGCAGGTAGGCGCGCCCGGGGGTCAGGTCTGCCGCGGGAACAGTCGGCGCCGCGAGGGCCGCAGACGATTCGACGTAGATCTTGACACCCCATTCGACATGTTCGGAGAGGCGAGTCAGGCGCTCCGCGAACACGGTCCGCCCGGCTTCCAGCACCTCCCGCGCCCGGTTGTCGTCGAGATAGACGGTTGCCAGGCGCAGCGGAAGGACGGTGGTGCGCTCGCCCAAGGCCTCGATGACGCCGTCGTGGGCACGGGCCACCGACTCCAGCCACTCGAGGTCCTCGAGATGCTGCTTGAGAGCGTCCTCCTGGAAGTCCTGTCCGGGCACGTGGCTCACCACGAGCCCCAGCTGATCGTCACCGGAGCCGGTGACGAGGCTGACCGGGGTGCCGGCGACGCCCCGGAGCGGCGTGGTTGCGTCCCGCAGTCCCTCGGCGTCGCGTACCACCGCATACGCGTATGTCAGCAGGTCACTCATCGGGTGCACTTCCCCGGCGACGGCTGCCTGTGTCCCGGGGCGCTTCCTCCTTTGCGGGGAGGGCGTTGCCCTGGCGGATGGCATCGATCTCGGCCCGCAACCGGCGGTTCTCCTCGGCCAGTGACTGTTCACCCCTGCTCCGAGAGGACAGCGAAGGGTCGTGCTCCCACCAGTCGATGCCCATTTCCTTCGCTTTGTCGACGGAGGCGACCAGGAGACGCAGTTTTATGGTCAACAGCTCTATGTCGAGAAGGTTGATCTGTATGTCGCCTGCGATGACGATGCCCTTGTCGAGTACCCGTTCAAGGATGTCGGCGAGATTCGCGGAGGAACCCTGCCCGTAGGGGGGCGCTGCTCGGGACGGATAGGAACCAAGCCTGTTGGCCAGGGGTTCAGTCACGGTTGCGGCCTCGTATTCCCTCGTGCCGGATCAGGAGTGTCAGCCCTGCCGATAGGCGCGGATCTCCTCCAGCCGGTCGAGCAGTTCGTCCTCGCGCTGGTCGAATGTCTCCTCGTCGATGTCGCCTGCGACGAGGAGACGTTCGAGTTCGGCGAGTTCGCGGTGCACCGGCGCGGGGTCGTAGTACTGGTTCTCGGCTTCCTCCCGGACGCGTTCCACTACCCATACGACACCGCGCACGGGTGCCAGGGGAAGGGTGACGAGCTGTGTGAGCAGGCCCATGAGAATTCCTTCAGACGAAGCTGTAGGGGGGCAGGGGGCCGTTGAGCCGGAAGTCGAAGTCGTCGCCCATCTGGTGGGCGACGCTCAACTCCGAGGTGAGGAACGTCTCTTCCCGGTCCTCGGTCACCAGGAACGACACGTTGAGAAAGTCCGAACCCGTCGGCTGGGATGTGTCGAGCGTCCGGGCGAAGGGGCGCAGTGCTTCGACCACGCCCGCCGCCAGCGCCTCTTGCCGGGCCTGCACCTCTTGGGCGACCAGCTCGCCGAGTCGCAGCGATGCGTCGGGGTCGGCGGTGCCGCCGCGGATCTCTTCATTGAGTTCTCGCGCCACGTCCGACTCTCGCAGGATCTGCCGCAGCAGCGCGTCTTCGTCCTGCGACGCTTTGAGGTGGTACTCGGTACACCCCTCCAGTACCTGAAGTCTGTCCGTATAGTCCGCGGCATTCTGCTCCAGAGCCAGCTGGACGGCTTCGTCGTTCTCGGCGATGAGGCCGAACCGCATGGGGAGCACAGTGCCGTCAGCCATGAGGCGCTTCTGCACTTCCTGGTGGGCGATGATGTCGCGGCGTTTCGGGCGTAGATCCTCTGGTGCGTCGCTGACCACAGCGCACAGCGGTCCCGCCGTCACTGCTCGCAAGGCCGCCGGTGACTCACCGACTCCGCTGAGACCGTCGAGGCGGAGCGGGTGCTGCTTGCCGGTGATGGAGTAGATGTATACGGCCATGGCTCTTTCCTTCTCGCCGGGCGAGCCTTATGCGCGCTCACGTCGGGAGGTGCGCCGAGCCGGCCGCCGTCGCCTCTCCACGGGTTCCTTTTCCCTGCCCTCGTCTTCTTCCGCGGCCTCCTCCTCTTCGTCGTCACGGCCGGTGATCCCCTTGAGGGAATCGGTGACCGCTTCCGCCGCACCGGAGAGGGCCCCCTTGGATTTACCCTTGGCTCCGCTCTCCACCGTGTCTCCGACGATGTCGGTCAACTGGGTGGGCGCCTTTCTCCCGGTCTCGAGGTCGAGACGGTTGCATGCCTCGGCGAAGCGCAGATAGGTGTCGACGCTGGCCACTACGATGCGGGCGTCGATCTTGAGGATTTCGATTCCCACCAGTGACACGCGGACGAAGACATCGATGACAAGCCCGCGATCCAGAATGAGTTCCAAGACGTCGTAGAGGCTGGTGCCGCCGCCACCGCGCGCGACACCGCCTCCACTCTGTGGCACCACCGTCATGGTGCCTCCCTTCATGGCCGTTGCGGCCTCAGCCCAGCCGGTCGATCTGGCCGCGGCTGTAGCGGCGCGTTCTTCGGTACTCCACCAGGTCGCCTTCGTCGTCCAGCGTTACTCGGTAGGTAGCCATCACACTCGTGGTTTCGGGGACGCGTTCCAGTTCGAGTACCTCCACGTCGGCCTCCCAACCGGCCTCGGTGGATTTCAGTGCCGAGACGGACTCGGGAGCCCGCCCGAGCAACTCCTGAAGTTGTTCGACTGCGGAACGAATGGCCCAGGCTGCGTTGCCCTTGCCGGAGCGTCGCCGGGGGCCACCTGTGGTCCCCCGGTCCGTGCTGCGGCCACTGCTGCTGGATCGCCGCCGGGGTTCTGCTGCGGCCATGGTCTCTCCGGTGGTCGGAGCGCGCGCCATACTCCACGCGCGAACACTATAATTCCATCATATAGGGGTACATATGGTCGGGCATGGATGGCTTTGAGTGAACCTGCCCGGTGGGGTCACGACCTGCCCCGGTGGGGCCGCATGGCGTGTCCGGGGTGCTCTCAGCGGGCCGAGAGACGCGTCGTGTGCGATCCGCTTCTGTCTCAATCACTGTTTGGGCAGGGGATGTTGGCCTGTATTCGAGTGTGTTCACCTCCCCTTTCCGAAGGGAACCGGCTCATGAACGACACGACCAAGATCGGCCTCGCCGCCGCGGTCGCAGCTGGCTATGTGCTCGGACGTACGAAGAAAGCCCGTTTCGCCTTCGGGCTGGCGACCTATCTCGCAGGTCGCCGATTCGGGCTCGATCCGCAGCAGTTGTTGACGACCGGCCTGCAGAAACTCGGTGACGTTCCTGGAGTCGCCGAGCTGAACGAGCAGGTGCGCGGCGAGCTGCTGGACGCCGGACGCAAAGCCCTGGCCGCCACCGCCGACCGGCGTCTCGCCGACCTCGCCGACTCTCTCCACGAGCGCACGCTGCGCATCGGTGAGGAGAAGGACGAGGAGGAAGAGGGCGAGGAAGAGCTGGAGGAGGGCGAGGAGCGCTACGAAGACGAGGAGGAACCGGAGGAGGAAGAGGACGAGGAAGAGCCTGAGGGGGAATTCGAAGAAGAAGAGGAGGAAGAACAACCAGAGGAAGAGGAGCCGGAGGCGGAAGCAGAGGAAGAGGAAGAAGAGGAAGAAGAACCGGGGGAGGAAGAGCCAGAGGAAGAGGCTGAGGAGGAACCGCCGCGGCGTCGTCGCCGCCCCGTAGCGGGAAAGAAGCACGCGGCCACACCCTCTCCCCGTAGGGCGGCCGCCAAGAAAGCCGCTCCCGCGAGGAAGAGGACTCCTGCGAGGAGGACTCCCGAGAGGAAGGCTCCCGCGAAGAAGACCGCGGCGCAGAGGCGCCCGGCCAAGAAGTCGGCGGCGCAGAGGCCCCCGGCCAAGAAGACTGCCGCCAAGAAGTCGGCGCCGGCGAAGAGGGCCGCGAAGAAGTCTCCGCCCCCTGCCAAGAAGGCGGCTGCGAAGAGGGCACCGGCGAAGAGCGCGTCCGCGAAGAAGGCCCCGTCCAAGAAGGCGGCCCCCGCGAAGAAGGCGACTGCCAAGAAGACTCCCGCGCGGCGGAGGTAGGTCATGGCCGACAAAGAGCGTGACTCCGGCCGGGGAGAGGGCTCCGGCCTCGAAATGTTGCGTGACGAACTGACCGACTTCCTCGGTGCCCAGGTCGAACATCTCGTCGACAAGGCCGGGGAAAAGTTGGGGGACGTCACCGACCAACTCCTTGACACGGCCGAGAACGGCGGATCTCTTCTCGGCATCGGCGGACGCGTCCTCCAGGGTGATTCCCCCTTGAAGGCGTTCGTCGGCGAGAAGGCCAAGGGCCTCAAAGACAATGTGATGGACAAGGTCAAGAACGTCTTCGGCGGGGGGCGCGGAGGCAAGTCCGGCAGTACCAAGGTGATGAACATCATTGAAGTACTGGACGTGGGTGTGCCGATCCGCGTGGCGTACAACTACTGGACCCAGTACGAGGAGTTCAGCGATTTCACCAAAGGTGTACGGAGTGTGTCCCGGAACGACGAGACCGCCAGTGACTGGAAGGTGAAGGTCGGTCCCTCGACTCGCGGTTGGAAGGCGACGGTTCAGGAACAGGTGCCGGACGAGCGAATCGTGTGGAGCTCCGAGGGTGCGAAGGGCACTACTCACGGCTGTGTCAGTTTCCACGAACTCACGCCTGACCTGACGCGGATCGTGCTTGTCGTCGAGTACTACCCCTCGGGCTTCTTCGAGAAGACGGGCAACCTGTGGCGTGTTCAAGGACGCCGTTTGCGGCTGGACTTCAAGAACTTCCAGCGCTACGTCACGTTCGCCGACGAGGAAGTCGAGGGCTGGCGCGGAGAGATCCGCGACGGCGAGGTAGTTCGCAGCCATGAGGAAGCACTGGAAGAGGAGGAAGCCGCAGGGGAGGACGAGGAGCAGGAGGAGTACGACGAAGAGGCGCCCGACGAAGAGACGCCCGACGAAGAGGCGCCCGATGAAGAAGAGGAAGAAGAGGAGTACGACGAAGAGGGACCAGAGGACGAGTACGCCGAGGAGGAAGAGGAGGACGAGGGCTGACGCGGCCCGAGCCGAGTGATTCCCGTCGGCTGTCCTGCCCCGAGATGCGGCTCGTTCGGCTGTCCTGCCCCGAGATGCGGCTCGTCCACAAGCACAGGGCCTGCGGCGACTTATGGACCCCCTCGTACGTCTGACCTCGTACGTCTGACCGCGACCGGCGCCGCCGGTACTGAGACCCAGGGCGGTCAGGACATCGAAACACTCTTCGTCGCAGTGCCCGCTGGCCGTGCGTGGCCAGCGGGCACTGTCGTTGACGAACCTCGCACCGGCGCCGGCGGCGCTGCACCGATGGCGCCGACGCTGGCGAAGCCATCAGCGGACGCTGGCGAAGCCATCAGGCGGGCGCGGGCGCGGTCCTTGAACCATTTCGCGATCACGTGTGTCCGGCGCGGTATCGACGCCGATGCCGCCAGACCCCGAAGGTGCGGATCAGCCGTACGCCCGCGGTCAGTGCCCGCTCCGCTTACGACGGTGGCCCGCCGCCCTTTCCGTCATCTCATGTGCCTTGGCGCGCAACTGTTCCCCACGACCGGCCCGCTGCTTTGACGAGTCCCCCAGGGCCTTGCCGAGAGTCTCCTTCATCTTGCCCGTGATCTGGTGCACCTTCGCATTCGCGTTTGCCTTGGCCATCAGAATCGCCGTCCTCTCGAAGACGCTGGGAAACGCGGCCTGTCCACCACCTACACATCTTTGTTCACCGTGCGCCTGCCTGCCGGGCCCGGCAACTGGGCGACCGCCAGAAGCCGAGGGGAGCGGCGAGGCGGTCAGGCATCGGAACGCGGGCGGTGATCCGTCTCTGAGGCAGGCCAGAGGAAGGCCCGATCCAGGGCACCACCTTCGTGGTCCGCCCTGGCCGCCTCCCGCTGATCCGGATGGAGAACACAGTTCAGGACATCACCGGCCGCGTGGGCACCGTACTGAAGGACATGCTCGACTGCCTCCAACAGGCCCTGAAGCAAACGGAGTTCTCGGAATCCCGGCTGCACCGCTTCGTCGTTGACGCCGGACACGAACTCCGTACGCCACCCACCTCCGTCCAGGGTTCGCCCGGCCGGCCGGCGTCGCCCCGGCCGCACACCACCGGGAGGCCGATGAACAGGGCGCCAGGTGATGGGTCTCCTGCCTTACTGCGCGCGGTGCGGTTTGTGGTGGGCGACTTGTAGGCGGACCTCGGTGTGCATGCGGGGTGAGGTGGGGGAGCCGGTGGACCGGCGTGCGGTACGGAGCGGGCCTTCGAACAGAGTGTCGAGGACGGCGCCGGGTGCACTGTGGGGGGTGAGGGCGAGCATGATGTGGGTGCGGGGACGGGCAGCCCGGCCGGTGATGCGTACGGCCGCATGCTCAACCCCTGGAAGGGCACCGGCTTCGGCGGCGATCGCGTCGCTGAGTGCGTGGTCGCGCAGTTCGACGCCTCGCTGCGGGGGTGTGCCGCCGACGGGCAGTGCTCCGGGGTGGCGTCGTCGCAGTTGAGCGAGCAGCCACCACAGGGCGAGCAGGGCGACGAGGGCGAGGGCGGCGACGACCGCGGGCCACCACCACCAGCCCTGACCGCTCCAGTGGGCCCGGTCGGCGGAGCCGAGCAGGACGTCGTGCGGGGTGGTCAGGGGCCAGCCGACGGGCGGGACCAGATCGTGTCGCCGGTAGACGTCGAGCCCGGCGAACAGGATCAGCAGACCTCCGCCGAGCAGCACCAGTCCGGCGAGGGCCAGCAGACTCCGGTTGAGTACGATTCGCGGCGTCATGGTGTGGGCTCCGGTGGTGGGGGGCGCTCAGCCGGTGTGTTGCCGCACCCGTACGACGATGCGGGGAGGGCGGGCGAGGGCGAGCCGGTCGCGCTCCTCGTCGAGGACGGCGGTGAGGTCGTCCTTCACCTGCTGGGGGTCGCGGAAGCGGATGTCCGCGCGGGCCTTGACGCGGTGGCGGCGCACCCGGACACGAGCCGTACTGACTCCCGGGACCCGCATGGCGGCGTCGCGCAGCAGGTCGGCGGCGCCGTCGCGGTCCAGGCAGGCCCGCAGTCCGGGCGCGGGGGAGCGCAGGGGCAGCCAGTGGCGTAGGCCGGGGGTGAGGGCCAGGACGATCAACCAAATGCCGAGCGCGGCGGCCACGGCGGCCCCTGTGAGCACCCACACGTCGTCCACGGGGCGGGTGGCCAATTCGTCGGCCAGGTGCCGTCGCCAGGCTGCCGCAGGGTGTCCCGCCCGTACGGCGACGACGTCGAACAGCGCCGCGACCGCCGCCACGAGAATCACCGAGGCGACCAGCGCGGCCGGAATTCGGCGCGCGGACCACGGGCGGTGGGTCCGGTGCCCTCTGTCGTGCTGGCCCGCCACCGAGTGCGGCGGAAGCGGCACGTCGTGTTCGGGTGGACCGGACTCCACCGGCTCCCTCGACCCCTCGGGGCCCTTCGTCAGCGGCACCGTGGCACTACGCCCGGACGGGGCGGAGTTGCGCGCGGGAGGGTCCGGGTCGGGTGTCATTCCGGTCCTCCTTCCTGGGCGGTGTGCCGTGGGACCCGGGCTGCCGGGCGGCTCACAGGACCCGTCCCCGGTTCGCGTCGGCGGCGGCTACCAGCCGGCGGATGGTGAGGGTGACCTCTCCCACCTCCAAGCCGGTCAGCTGAGTCACCCGTTCGGCGACGTCCTGCTGGATCCGCTCGCAGACGTGGGGGATGTCGGTGGGATAGGGCAGGTCCATGGCCAGGTGCAGGCGCACCGATCCGGTACGGACGGTGGCGCGGGCGCTGGGTGCCGCCGGTGCGCTCCGGTCGGGCGGTATTGCGGCGCGCCGGGACTGGGCCGCGCGTGCGGCCCTGGCGGCGATACGGGCGACCACCCTGTCCGGGATGACGGTGGCGCCCCGCTCGGCCGGAGGCGGCAGGTCTGAGGATCGCCCCGGCGGGCCGGGCCCTTCGCCAGGGGCGCGGGAACCGGGCAGGGTACTCACCGCTGCCTCCGCGCATGGAGGTCGAGGTCGCCCTGCACGACGAGGCCGACGACCAGCCCCGCCGCACCCAGAACCAGAACCAGCAGGAATGCCCAGAAGCCGCCGAAGTATCCGGCGAAGCCCAAGGTCATGCCGGTCGCGAGGCCCGTTGTCGCTGCGTTCATCATGCACTCACCCGTCTCGCGAGCGTGATCACCGAGTGATCACCGCTCATGCTCAGGGCATGGGCGTGGTCACGGCGGTCGATCACCTCACGCGGCCCTCGTCCGCTTCGGTCTCTTCCTCCTCGTCGGGGAGGTGGACGTCGTCGACGGCGATGTTCACCTCGACGACCTCCAGGCCCGTCATCCGCTCGACGGCGCTGATCACATTGGTGCGTACGACCCCGGCGACATCGACGATGGAGACGCCGTACTCGACGACAACGTCCAAGTCCACCGCGGCCTGGCGCTCGCCGACCTCGACCTTCACCCCGCGCGTGACGCCTCCTCCGCCGCCGGGCACGCGTTCCCGCATGGCGCCGAAGGCGCGGGCCATCCCCGCTCCCAGGCTGTGGATGCCTGGTACCTCGCGTGTGGCCATGCCCGCGATCTTGGCCACCACGCCGTTCGCGATGGTGGTCTTCCCTCGTGTCTCGGCCGGAGCTCCGGCCCCGGTACGGCCCTTCAGCGCGCTCACGCCCGTGTCGGGCCGGCTGCCCCCGCCGACGCTGGTGATGTTGTCCGTCATGGCGGTCGCCTCGATGGGTCGGTGTGACATCTGCGTGGTGCCTCTCGAGAGGTTGGACACCCGGGGCGGCGTATCTCTCACAGACGTGGGATGTGATGTGCATCACATGGGCGGGGTAGGGGTACACGCTCTTTCCGAGCCCCCTGCGAGAGCGTCATGATTCAACGTACTGCTTCCCCACGGCTGGGATGCGACCTGCCGGACGGACTGCTTGCCGTGCGGGCGGCCGAGGGAGACGAAAATTCCTTTGCCCTTCTCGTCCAGCGGCACAACCGGTCCCTCCTGGCCCTGGCCCGTGGCATCCTCGGCAACCCCCAGGACGCCGAGGAGGCCGTTCAGGACGCCTTCGTCAGCGCCTGGCGGCGTCTACCGGAGTACCGTCACAATGCTGAGTTCCGCACCTGGATGTACCGGATCACCATCAACCGCTGCTTGACCATGCGACGGCGGCGCCGGCCGCCGCCCCTCCCCCTGGACACCGTCGCCGAACCCGCGACGGGCGACGCGAGGAGCCAGCCCGCCCGGACCGCGGAGCAGGACGCGGCCACCGCGGCCCTGTCCCGCGCGCTCGCCGGACTGGACGCCGACCAGCGCATCTGCTGGATCCTGCGTGAACTGCAGGGCCTGCCCTACAACGACATCGCCCACGTGACACAGACGAGTGAGCAGACGGTGCGCGGCAGACTGTTCAGAGCACGCCGATCCCTGCAGGAGGCGATGGGCCCATGGCGCTAGACGACCCGCACCCCCGGCCTTCCGAATCGCCCCGCGCCGACGGGCCCCGCGCCAGCCCAACCGTCGCCGACCCGCCCCCGTTCGCGGGTGATGAGGTACTGCCCTGCGGCCGCCTGCTCAGCCGGGTCCGGGAACAGGCGCAGGACCTCGCGCCGGCCGCGGACGCGCACACGGTGTCCTGTCCACGGTCGGCGAGTACCTACAGGCCGGGAGGATCTTCCGTACGCAGCGCCTGGGCAGCCGCGTTCACCGTGGCCAGTCCCCTCGGCGGCCTCGCGGCAGTGTGAACGTCGTCAGGGCAGAGATCCGGCTCGGACGGCTGCTGCCCCTGGCCGACCCCGACCGGGAGCTGCGGATCGCCGAGAGCGCTGACGCGAAGGTACTGCGGCAGGCCGCCGACACGGTCCCCGGTGTGAGGGCCGCGACCTGCCGACTTGTACCCGCGGACGAGGGTACCGACGTGCCGGTGACCATGACCGTGGCCGCTGCCTCGACCGCCCGCTGCCCGACCGGGTTGATCAGGTGCGCCGATCGGTCCTCGACTCGGCCGGACAGGACCTGGGGCTGGCCGTGACGGCCGTCGACATCACCGTGGTCGACGTACTGGAGCCGTGGCCACCGTTGAGCCCCGGCCACCCCACGGGCGGGGGCGCATGATGACCGCCACCGGCACAACCATGCTCCTCGGCGTCGCGGCCGAGGCAGCCCTCGCGGTTCCCGGTGTGGCCGGCCCGCAACCCCGCCTGGCCCACTGCCTCGCGGCAGCCGCCGCGCCCACCCGGACGGACACCGCGCCGCGCCGCATGCCGCCCGAGGCGGGTATCCGCGCCGACCGGGCGCCGGACGGTTCGGGATGGCGCATCGAGGTGCGCTGTGTCCTGGCCGAGGGCCACCGAGCCCGGGCCGTGGGCCTCAGCGGCGGTGACCTGATCGACCACCTGCTCGGCGACGACCGCGACTCTGACGGCGACGAGCAGCTCACCGCGGCCCACCAGGCCCTCTACGCGACGTACTTCGAACGGCTGCGATCACTGGACTCGGCGGCCGACCTGCTGCACGCTCTGGCCGCGTGAGGCTGGGAGATCGTACTGGCCACCTCGGCGGCCGGCGCGGAGCTCGCCGCGCTTCGACGTGCCATCGACGCGGACGACGTCATCCTCGGGTCAGCCAGCGCGGACGACGTCGCCGACGGCAAACCCGCCCCCGACCCCGTCGAACAGGCCAGGGGACTCGACGGCGTACCGAGAGGACGAGCCGTGTTCGTCGGCGACACCGTCTGGGACATGAAAGCCGCCATACGGGACGGCGTGGTCCCCGTAGCGGTACTGTCCGGCGGGATCCCGCGTGCAGACCTGGAGGCAGCTGGTGCTCGGGCGGTGTACCGAGACCCCGCCGACCTCCTGGAACGCTTGGATACCAGCGTCTTCGCCGACCTGGCGGTCAGGCAGAGCTGATGGGTGTGCCGTACGGCGACCGCTGAGACGGCGCATGTGCGACTGGGCTACCTCGGACTGGGGCTGAAATGGTCAGGCCCGCGCGTTCCTGGCCCTGAGGGCTGTGGGCCTGCCGACGGCAAGGGCGCGCAGGGCGAGCGAAGGTGCCGACCGAGCTGGGGCCCTTGAGAACTCCCAACCGCCTTCGCTGGCCCAGGTTGGATGTGGACCAGAGTTCCCCTTCAGAACACGGTGGTCGCGCGAGGGTTGGTAGCAGACCATGGCTGTCGAACGTCAACCGATTCCCCGTCGAGTCAGTCCTCCCGTAGATGCAGGGCAAGCCGGGCGCTGCCGTTGCCCCTCCGCAGGCACGAGGTCGGCCGGCAGTGAGTAAGGAGTCGTCCTGAGGACGTGCGCCGGGCAGTTGGTGCCGGGCGGCGACGAGAGCGACATGGACGTCCCGGGTGCCGGTCGACACGCACAGCGTGCAGGCGACGTCTGCCATCCGCTGCCGTACGGCGGGGCTGCCGTTCTCGGCGTGCAGCGTGTGCGCCGCTCGGTGGCGTTCTTGGGCAGTGGGCGGGGCGGTCTTCGGCTGGAGTGGTGGGTGCGGTCGCCCTTCCATGCCTTCCACGATCGTGGGAAAGCGCGGTATGAGGTTGGGCCGCTCGGTCCGCTGATCCAGTGGACGAAAGGGAGAGGTGCCATGTCGATGCCCACGCCAGGCTCGTCGATGCCATTGGTGCGGTCGTGCACGGTTCATCTTGGCAACGATGCCGCACCCGCGTTTCCCCGCGAGACCTACCGGAAGATCTGGTCGAACAATCTGCAGGAGCGGCTGAACAAGACAATCCGCAGGAGCGGCTGAACATGGAGAGCGGCGGCGTACTTACGTGGTCGGCATCTTTCCCGACCGCACCGCCTTGATCCGCCTGGTCGGCGCGTGCCGACCGAGCAGAACGACGCATGGACCGAGGCTCGCCGCTGCATGGGACTCGACCTGCTGACCAAGGCCCGCCTCCACCCGATCGAGTCAGAAACCGACGAGACCGCCCGGCCCACCGAACTCACCGCATGGCCTCAAAATGAGATCACCGAGTAGCCGTCAATACACCACTCCCGCGGACGTGACCCCCTCATCTCGCTCTTGATCTGTTTCGCACTGGCATTTCTTGGTTCTGCCGCATTTCGCGGACACGGCTTCGCGACCGCTTTGCGGACCGGTTGCGGAGCCGTCGTGCACAGCGCATGGTTTAAGCACCAATTCGAGCCTCATTGGAGGGCAACGGGTCATGAGCAAGGCGAAGGCAAAGGCCAAACAGGTCAAAGGAAAGATGAAAGAGACCACTGGCAAGGCCATGGACGACGAGGGCATGCAGGCCGAGGGCCGTGGTGAGGAGATCGTCGGTAAGGCGCAGGAGACCGCGGAAAAGGCGTCGGACCGTGTGAAGAGGACCGGCCGGTAGGACTGCTCGCTCCGGCGACGCATTCGACGGGATGCACCGAGCCGAGCGAACGCCGAGAACGAACATCTCGTCGGTCGGCATCACCTGCATTCTGGCTGCGTGAGCCGAATCGAGGCGGTCGGGACAGCGCCGACCGCCTCGGTCTGTTGCGCGCCATGGCAGGCACCTCGACTCGTCTGGCCCCGGTCGCTGCGCGGTGCGCGCGGAACAGCGATTGCCGCGCGTTCGAAGGGGCACCCGGCATTTGGGCGACCACCGAGCCCGGGGTCGATCCACGCCCCATGATGACAGTGGTGTCAGGCACGTCAGGCGGTACGACGATGAAGAGCGACGCAGCAGTGCACGGTCAGGCCACCGCCAGTCACTCGGTGTTCGGAGCACCCTGCTGGGCGAGTCTGACCACGCGCGATCTGCAGACGGCGGAGGACTTCTACCGTGCTGTGCTGGGCTGGGAGTGGCGCACGAGCAGCACGATGGGCGACCAGTACCGGGTCGCGAGCGTGCAGCGGGTTCCGGTCGCAGGGATCTCGTTGGTGCACTTCGGGGTCAACACGACCGTCGCGTGGACCCCGTACTTCGCGGTGGCGAGTGCGGACGAGACGGTCTCCCGCAGCCAGGAGCGTGGGGGTACGACCGCGGTGGGACCGCTGTCGTTCCC
>NZ_JBEYFS010000150.1:0-30398 GCF_040634475.1 Streptomyces sp. NPDC007095 | reverse complement strand
AGGGCGCCGAGCAGCATCGCCATGCCCGAGGCGACGGTGACGCCCTGCCCTGTGAGGTCACCGACACTCAACAGCGTTGCTCCGTCGGGCAGTTCGCTGGTCGCCGTACCGCAGCCGCCGCCCGCGGAGGGCGGCTCCCTCACCCGAACGGCCGACCCGCGCCCGCTCCTCGCCCGCGTCGAGCAGGCCCTCATCCGCTACCGGAGCGCGGCGGAGGACCTGGCGGCCGGGCGGCTGGACGGGGCGTCCTTCCGCGGCATCACGCGCGGGCAGCGGATCGGGGTGGTCGTCGACGGCGAGTCCCTCTGGCTGTACGACGCCGAGCACGAGCGCTGGGTGTACACCGACGGGACGCGGCTGAGCACGTACGCGGTCGCGGACGAACCGGCGGCTCCGGAGCGGAACGGGAGTGCTCCGGGACGGGCCCGCACCGGTGTCGTACGGGCACCCGACGGCCATGAACCGACACGTCTCGTCCCGGAGGTGCCGGACGAGCCGCGTGACCGCTGACAGCCCGGGAGACAACCGCCCTGGCGGCCGGGGTCCGTCCTAGCCGACCGTGTCCTGCACGACCTCGCCCTTTCGGCGGACTCCCCTTGCCAGTAGGGCGCCAAGGAACCCGGTCACCAGGCCCCACACGACGGCGAGTCCGAGCGCGCTCCAGAGTTTCGGCTTGAGGAAGAGCTCGCCCGCGAGGCCGCCGCCGGCGTCACCGATGCCGATGAGCGACAGGGCGTAGTGCGCCGAGATCCTGCCGACCAGGCAGATCATGAGCACGGTGAGCGCCAGCGCGAGGGCCATGCGGACGGCGTGCTGCCAGGCCCGCATCCGGGCCGGTGAGCGGGCGGCCATCAGAAACGCGGCGCCCAGGAGCAGCAGCGCGTCGACGACCAGCAGCCACCACACCCTGCCGTCGTAGTGGCCCAGGGTGCGCAGGTTGACCGTGGAGACGTCCGGGGTGCGCAGCACCTGGTCGAGGACGTGCGGCATGGGCAGCCCGAACGGCCCGTCCACCCGCCCCCTCCAGGTGGAGCCCAGACCGATCGTGAAGGCGAGCCAGGCGAGGTTGGGCAGCCCGAGGAAGATCACCGCGAAGGTCTCGGGTACGTGCCCGCGTGTCGCGGCCACCACCAGCGCGACGACCGCTCCCACGGCGACGCAGGCGAGGAGCAGTACGACCATGGCGTACGCGGCCGGGCGCACCGACTCCTGGAAGCGCAGCAGCCGGGCCGGGAGCGGGGCGCCGCGCGACACCAGCAGGGCGAGAACGAGGACACCCGCGAGCCACAGCACCCCGTAGAGCAGCGTCACCGGCACGGCTGTCTTGAAGCCCACCTCGGGCGAGACCCCGATGAGGTCGCCGATGTCGCTGATCGTCCCGGTACCGAGGGAGATCTTGAAGTTCTGGTGGGAGTAGAGCGCGAGTCCGAGGAGGGCCGGCAGCCACAGGACCGCGATCCTGGCGGCCCAGCCGGCCAACTCGGGGGCGCCCGCGACGGCCCGGTGCCGCAGCGGCCGCAGGAACCCGGCGGCGATCACCAGGGCCCCGGCGAGCGTGACCGACAGGGGGATCACCGTCAGTCCCGCCCGGGTGTCGGCGATCACGCCCGCGTCACCCGCGAACTCGATGGTGCCGCCGACCGCGGTCACGACGGAGGCCGCGACGACCCGGGGGTAGGCGTGCTCGGGCAGATCCGTGGCACCGGCCCCCCACAGCCCGAGAGCGGCGACCGCGAGCATGACGATCACCCCGGCCACCACCGCCAGGAGGGCCTGGACCCAGCCGTGGCGGGCGGCCGTCCGCTCGCCTGGAGCGGCGACGACCTGGTCGGACGGTGTCTGCGGGCTCACGCTGCCACGCTAAGCAGCACCGGGGGCCACCGCTCGTCGGGAGGGCCGACCGCGTCAGCTTGCGGGAGACACCCGACCGGAGCACACAATGGGCTCGTTCCTGAACGAACCGGCATATAACGCGTGCAACGCTGCGAGATCCCTACGCCCGGAAGAAGAGTTCGTGAGCGTCGACCCGTCGTTCCCCGACCGGCCCACCGGACCCCCGTCGGGCCCGCTGTCGGGCTCCCCCCGGCCGGGCGCCTCCGACCACGCTCCGACCCAGGGGATCGGCCGCCCGCTCGCGCCACCGCCGAGCGGTCCGCCACCCGGACCGCCGGGCGCGGGCGGTTCAGGAGGCGGCGGTCCCGGCGGTCCGCCCGGTCACGGCGGCGGCCCGGCCCACCCCTGGTGGAAGTCGGCGCCGAGGATGGCGTTGATCACCGGGGTCGTGGTGGCCGGGGTGGTGCTCGGTGTCGTCCTCACCCGCTCGGGCGGCACGTCCGGCACGGCGTCGGGCGGTGAGTTGTTCCTGCAGGCCGCGAACAAACCGGGTCCCGACCCGTTCACGGAGTCGACGGCGAAGGACAGTTCCACCGCGCCGGTGACACCCGCGGCGAACATGCCGGAGTCCGCCAATGTGACGCGCGGCGTGTCGGGTTCCGCGCCCGGGCTCTACGGCGGCACCCGCAACACCGCGAGTTGCGATGTGGAGAAGCAGATCGAGGCGCTCCAGGCGGAACCGGCGAAGAACAAGGCGTTCGCCTCCGTGGAGGGCGTCCGGCCCACCGCGGTCCCTGCCTACTTGCGTTCGCTCACCCCCGTACAGCTGCGGATGGACACCCGCGTCACCAACCACGGCTACCGGGGCGGCGCGGCCACCAGCTACCAGGCGGTGCTCCAGACGGGCACGGCGGTCCTCGTCGACGGCCACGGGGTGCCGCGCGTGCGCTGTGCCTGCGGGAACCCGTTGACCCCGGCGGTCGCGCAGCAGACCGTGCCCAGGCGGACGGGTGACACCTGGCCCTCGTACCGGCCACAGAACGTGGTGGTCGTCGTGCCCGCAACGACCACCATCGACGTCTTCGTCATCTACGATCCCCACCGCGATGAATGGGTCGGCCGTCACCGGGGCGACACCGACGGCCGCCGGGACGAGAGGACGTACCCTCCGGCGAAGCCGTCCCCCGCGGTGAGCGTGTCGTCGGCGTCACCGAAGTCTCCGTCGCCGAAGTCCCCGCCGTCGTCCTCTTCCTCCCCTTCCTCCTTCTACTCCTCGTCAGCCCCGTCCTCGTCGTCTTCGGCGTCGTCCGATGCGCCGGCGGCCGATGTATCGTCTCCGCCCGCCTCCGCGTCATCGGATCCGGATCACCCCTCCTCCGAACCTCCCACGACGGCATCGGAGTCGGGGCCGTACTCCGGCCTCACGCCCTCCGGCACGACCACCGGCGCCACGGCGAGTGCGGGCGCCGCGACGGCGGACACCTCGTCGTCCTACGGCGTTCCGGAGTCGGCCCTGACGCCTCATGGGTACTGAGGCGACTCAGTCGGTCCGTACGACCAGGGCGTAGTCCCCGAGCCCGATCAGCCGGTCGCCCGGGATGTCGCCCAGGGCCGTGCACATCTTCTCGACGCGGCCGGTGACCGGGTGGAAGGCGATGTCCCGCACGGTGCCGCGCTCGTCCCCGTCCTCTGTCAGGACCCGGACGCCCAGGACTTCCACGGGCGCCGGGGGAGGGGCGGTGTCCAGAGCGGTGTCCGACCGGACGAGAACGGCGTCCGGGCCGATCACGTGCAAGGCGCTCCAGTCGATCGCGATCTCTTCGCGACCCCGGGCCGGCGACAGCCGCACCTGGCCGACCAGCCCCGATGCGACATCGATCGTGAGCGACTTGACGACGCCGAGCTCGTTCGCCTCGCCGAGTGTGACGACCGGCAGGCCGCGGATCCGGGTGAACAGCGTCACGGTGTGGGTTCCGTCCGGTCAGCGGTGTCCCGGAGCCGGAACGCCTCGACCTGGGCGGCGAAACCGGCCAGGTCGTCCGCGACGAAGCGGGTCGCGTCCGCGGGGATGACAAGTGCCTGTCCCGACACGGCGAGCGTCTCGCCCCGGGGGACGTACACCTTGCGGCGGCGGCGCTTCGAACCGGACTCCAAGGACTGGCGGGCGGCGATCCGGAACCCCACCACGCGCCCGCTGATACCGGCCTGGACGACGAGGTCCAGCACGGTTCCGACCTCCGTGCCCCCGTCCGTGAGCACCTTGGCGCCCAGCACCCGGCCGTGTGCCGCCTCGTCCCGAGCGATCACCGCGGCCGGTTCGGCGAGGACCTCCCGGCCGAGGATCATGACTGCGTCGCGGCCCAGTGAGTGGACCGCGCTCCACGGCAGGCTCTGCTTCAACGGGCCCGCGAGCAGCCCCCGGCCGTTGAGCGTGAAGCCGGTGACACGTCCCGCGGGCCCGTCGAAGACGGTGTCCTTGACCCGCGCCACCGCCTCACCGCCCAGGGTGACCACCGGTCGTCCACCGAGGTCGCGCACGGACATCAACTCGCTCATCGCACCTCCCGCTTTCCGAACCGGTGCCCGCGCCGCACGGCGATGACGGTCCCCGACCGTCTGCTCGTCTGCACCCAGACAGCCGCCACGCTCAGCAGCACCAGGGCCGCGACCACGACGACCAGCCACATCCACCAGTCCACCGTCCACCTCCGGGCCTTCGGGCCCCGGCCGCCGTCGGCCGGATCCCGCCCGGTCCGGGTGCCCCGTGCGGACCGGGGAATGCGCCTTGGCCGCCGCCATTTCGGCGGCTGGACCCGGGCTCGGTGTCAGCCGGACGGTGTGCCGACCGGTCTGCCGGACCAGTCGAGACACACGATCAGCGCGTCGTCCAGCGGCTCGGTGACGCGGTAGCGGGACAGCTCGTCGAGGACGGCGCGCGGTACGTCGGCGGCGGGCAGCAGGGCGGTGGCCGACACGGCACGGGCCAGTGCCCGCTCCCCGAAGACCTCGCCCAGCGGGGACAGGGCGTCGTACACACCGTCGCTCACGACCAGGAGTCGGTCACCGGGCAGGACGTCGAACTCCTGCGCCACGTAGTCCGACTCCTCGAACATGCCGAGCGGCAGCTGCGCCTCCAGCTCGATCCGCTCCACGGCCGTACCCCGTCGGCGCCACATCCGGGGCGAGCCCGCGTCCACCGCGAGCGCGCTGCCGGTGACGAGGTCGAAGGAGAGCAGCAGCGCCGACACGTGCTGGTCGCCGTGGTGCTGTGCGTACAGGGCCTGGTCGGCGAGTCTGGCCTGGTCGGCGACCGGCAGCCCGGCGCGGCGGGCGTTGCGCAGGGCGCCGACGGCCAGATGGGTCAGCAAGGACGCGTGGATTCCGTCCCCCATCCCGTTGATGATCGACAGGGTGAGCCGGTGCGCGTCCGAGGACCAGTCGAAGTTGTCCCCGCGCACCGCGTACGCGGGCTCCAGCTGGGCGCCGACGGCGAACTCCTCGCGGGCACAGGCCCGGCCCGGGAGCAGCTCCCACTGCATTTCGGCGGCCAGCGTCAGCCGGCCGACCCGCCGGGCCTGCCGGTAGACGTCGGTGTCCCGTTCGGCCACGACGATCGCGTGGCCCAGCAGATCGGCGACCTGCACCAGCTCGTCGGTCAGCGCGGGGTCCACGGGCCCCGGAGGCAGCAGGAGGGTGAGGATGCCCAGGCGCTCGCCCCGGGCGGAGACCGGCAGATGCAGACGCGTCCGTTCGGTGTTCCGGGGGCGCTCCTCGTGCGGCTCCTGACTGCCGAAGGCCCGGCTCTCGGGGCTGTTGTGCAGGGACACGGCACGCGCGGGGTCGCCGGGCTCCTCGACCGGCTGGAGCACGGTCATCCCGTAGTCCGCCAGCAGCAGGTCGGCGTCGATCGCCCCCCAGACATCCGTCAGGAGGGGGCGCAGGGTGTCGAGCAGTGCGTGCGGCGGGGCCGCGCGCAGGGCTCTGTCGACGTCGTTCACAGAGGTCACGGTCGTGATGACTTTCTCGTGCGGTTGTCGTGCGAGTGGGTCTGCGTGGTCGCAGTGGTCTGTTCCGAGGGCTCCGGGGACCGGCGCGGCTGGTAATGGCCTTCAGGAGATGACAAGGTGGATCGGTGCCTCGCTCGATCCGTCCACCCGTCTCCCGAGACGAAGCCGCGCACACGCTCGACGCCGTCTCGGAGCTCCTCGAACTCCTGTGGGGCCGAGGGCAGGAGTCCGCGCCGTCCGGACCGGTACCGCCCTCTCAGCTACGGGCCCTGATCGTGATCGAGCAGGGCGGGTCCATGAATCTTCGCTCGCTCGGTGACGCCCTGGCCTCGCGTCCCTCCTCGGTCAGCCGTCTGTGTGACCGGATGGAGGCAGTCGGCCTGATCCGCAGAGTGCCGAGCTCGACGAGCCGGCGCGAGGTCGAGGTCGGCCTCAGCCCGCTCGGTGAGCAGGTGCTGCGCGAACTCCGGGACCACCGCGCGCGCGAGGTGCGGGCCGTGTTGGAGCAGATGTCCTCGGCGGACGTCGCCCGGCTCACCGAAGGCCTCGAAGCGTTCCGGGCGACAGCGCTGGACCAGCTCGAAGAGCGCTCCGGCCGGTCCGGCCGGGCGTCCGGGCCTGCGACCGGTACCGGTTAGCTCCATCTGCGTCCCTTCGATGCGACCCATCACTGCGACAACCGGCCCACGGGTCGCCGGACTTGGGATCGCAGGGGCACCAGATTGTTGCCTGACGGCAATTGTTGTCAAATGACAACGATCGGCTACGGTAGGGGCTGACACCGCTCCATCGCGGCGTTGTGGCGCACCGTCCCCATGCGGTTACCCCACTCTCCGCGGAGTTCGACAACATTTCGAGGGATCGCTGTGCATTCAGGCCGGAGTCCAGGTCAGGCGGCCATGTCGCTGTCCACGCGCGAGGCCGGTCGGTCGACCGTGATCGCGGTCCGCGGCGAGATGGATCTCGACAACGTGGGCGAGCTCGACGACGCCCTCGCCGCGGCGGGCCGGGTCTGCCCGGGCTCGGTGGTCCTCGACCTGGCCGGGGTGACCTTCCTGGACTCGACCACGATCAACGTCGTCCTGCGGGCTCATAGGGTGCTCGGTCCGCGGCTCCGGCTGGCCGCTCTCTCCCCGTTCGTCGAGCGGGTGCTGGGCATCACCGGCATCACGGACGTGCTGCCGGTCTTTCATGCTGTGGAGGAGGCGCTGGAGGCGGATGCGGTCTGAGGGCGCGTCAGCCGGACCGATCGGGCGGCCCGGGTGTCTCCGCATGGTCCGGATGCCCCTGGGCCAGGGACGGGCCGAGCGACCGCAGCGCGGCCAGCAGCCCGCTCAGATCGGACTTCGGCATGCGCAGCAGGGCGTCCTTGATCCAGGCGGTGCGCTGTTCCCGCACCCGGTCGAGGGCGGAGCGGCCGAGGCCCGTCAGAGTCAGGCCGACGCCCCTGCGGTCCTCGGTGCGCGGCGAACGGGCCAGCAGCCCGGCTTCTTCCAGCGTGTCGCACACCCGGCTCGCCCGGGAGCGGCTGATCTGCGCCCGCTCGGCGAGCGCCGCGAGCGTCAGACCGGGATCCGTGCCCACCAGGGTCAGGGCGCGCAGCAGCGGAGGCGACAGTCTGCTGTCGACCGCGACCGCCGTACGGGCCGACACGGAGACCAGGATCTCCGCCGCGGCCGAGAGCCGGTCGGCCGCCTGGAGCAGGGCGTGGTCCCGTTCCCGGGGCGCTGTGTCGTCCCGCACTTCGGGGTCCTGTCCGTCCATCCGTCCGCGCCCCTTGCTCGCACCGAGAACTCGGTGACTTGTCATGCCTCGCCTGGTGGCCCTGCCCGGCCGCGTCGGGATGACACCGGTCCCTTGTGGGAATCGTGTGCGGAAGCCACCGGGACGAGGGAACATCGAGGTGACTGTGGAGGGCTTTACGGGGTACGAGCACTTCTGCAGCAGCAGCGTCCGGACGCGGAGTGTCCCGACGTACCGGCATCCGAAAGAGAACCACATGATCGAGCGCTTGGACGGAGCGGTGATACGGACTGGCTTCGACGTGCCCGTGGAACCGCTTCGGCGGGCGGCGCACTACACCGGCGAGCCGGGGTGCATCGCCGAAGCACGCCACTTCGCCGAGCTGTTCCTCGAACAGCTCCGTTCGGAGTGGTGTGCCGAGATCGGCGAGCGGGCCACCGGCGACCTCCTGCTGGTCGTCAGCGAGCTGGTCACCAACGCGGACCGGCACAGCCACGGGCCGTACATCCTGGAACTGGAGGGAACCGACACCTCCGTGACCGTCATCGTGTACGACAGCAGCGCCGCCCTGCCCCGGCGCTATCCGCGGGACCCCGCGCGCGTGGGGCGGCACGGCCTGGAGATCGTGCACGCGCTCGCGACGGAGGTGACCGTCGGGCGGGTGCCGGTCGGAAAGTGCGTCAAGGCCCAGCTCTCCCTGCGCCGTTGACCCGGAGCGACGTACCAGTAGGCTCACAGCCGATCATGGTCGGCGTGGGTCACCCGAGGGGGGCGAGCGTGGCGGATCGCCTGCCGCGGACAGGTGAACGAGGCGCGGTGCCCCGGCAGGGGAGTTCGGATCCCCGCTGGGCCCTGGACGCCACCGCGGTACTGCTGCTGGTCGAGGACGACGCCGGAGACGCGCTGCTGGTGCGGGAGGTGTTGGCCGACAGCGGACTGCCGATGGAGGTCACCTGGTGCAAGTCCCTCGCCGAGGCACGTGTGTTCCTCGATGCCTCGCCTTACTCCGTGTGCGTCCTGCTGGACCTGCATCTGCCCGACACCCATGGACTCAGCGCGGTCCGGCTGGTGCGTGACGCCGCGCCCGACGCGGCCGTCGTGGTGCTCACCGGAGTCGCCGAGAACGAGGCCGGGCTCGCCGCGGTGGCCGAAGGAGCGCAGGACTTCCTCGCCAAGGACGGCCTGGACGCCGAGGCGCTCAGCCGCGCGGTCCGGTACGCCCTGCAGCGCAAGCAGGTGGAGCGATCGGGCGCCGAACTCCAGGCGAGCCGGCTGGTGGCCCGGGAGAACGCGCGCCTTGAGCGTGGACTGCTGCCCACACCCCTGCTGCGGGGCGCCGGCTGCCAGGTGGCCTCGCGCTACAGCCCGGGCCGGGACCACGCCCTGCTCGGCGGCGACTTCTTCGACGTCGTCGAGAGCGAGGACGGCACCGTGCACGCGGTGATCGGGGACGTCTCCGGCCACGGAGCGGCGGAGGCCGCACTCGGCGTCTGTCTGCGGGTGGCCTGGCGGGCCGCTGTGCTCTCCGGATGCGTGGGCACGCGCCAACTCGAGCTTCTGGAGGAGATCATCGGTGCCGAGCGCGCCGAGGACTACATCTTCGCCACCCTCACCGTCCTGCGGATCGCCAAGGACCGCAGCCGCATGAGCGTGATCCGCGCCGGACACCCGGGACTGCTCGTGGGCACCCCGCGCGGCATCGAGCTGTTCGAGCCGGCCCCGGGCCCCGCGCTCGGACTGCTCCCGGGCCGGGCCCACTGGCCGGAGACCGAGCTGCCCGCGCGCGACATCAGCGCCGTGACGCTGTTCACCGACGGGCTCTTCGAGGGCGTCGTCGCCCCGGCCCGGCGGCTCGGAGAGGAAGGACTGCTCGCGGTGGCGAGGAAACACCAAACCCTGCGGGGGCGGCCGTTCGTCGACGCGGTGGTCGAGGACATCGCCGCGCTGACCGCTTCCCACGGCGGACTCGCCGACGACGTGGCCGTCCTGCACCTCGCGACGGACGGAATGTCATGACCCGTACGCCGAACGCCCCGGGACCGGACGCCACGGCGGACACCCCCGAGGACGGAAGGCCCACACGTGTCGGCCGGCTGACCGTGCAGGGCTGGATCCATGTGGTGCTGGCCGCCAACGTGCTGCTGGTGATCGTCTTCGCCGTGTCCGGCGGAGTCCTCCAGGCCCGCGCCGACGACCGCACCGACCTGCTCACCGACCGCATCCAGCCGGCCCGTGCCACCGCCTACCAGCTGGAGACCTCGCTGGTGGACCAGGAGACGGGCGTACGAGGCTACGTACTGAGCAGGGACTCCGGTTTCCTCGATCCCTACGCGTCGGGAGTACGGGACGAGAAGACCTTCGAGGCCCGCCTGGCGGCGGAACTCGCCGACCACCCCCGGATCGCCGCGGACCTGAAGACGGCCGGGCGCCTCAGTGACTCCTGGCGCCGCGACTACGCCGAGCCGCTGATCAAGGCGGCCCGCACGCCCGGCGGCGCCAAAGCCCCCTCCCTGGAGGCGAGCAAGTCCAAGTTCGACGAGATCAGGGGTCAGCTCGCCACCCTGCAGAAGGACATCCAGCAGCTGCGCGACCGGACCCGCGCCTCGGCCGACGACAGCCGCCGGTCCCGCAACGTCCTCTTCCTCGGCATGCTCGCCGCCTTCCTGGCGAGCGGCGTCGCGCTGACCCTGCTGCTGCACCGGATCGTGGGGCGCCCCCTGCGGGTCCTGGAAGCGGCCTCGGTGGACGTCAGCGGCGGCGCGTTCGAGCGCAGGATCCGGCTCGACGGGCCGCGCGACCTGGAGAGGGTGGCCCGGGCCGTCGAGGAGATGCGCCGCCGCATCGTCGAGGAACTCTCCGCCTCCCAGGCCCGGGAGGTACTTCTGGAGCGGCAGGCCGAGGAACTCGACACCCAGACCCTGGAACTGAAGCGCTCGAACGCGGAGCTGGAGCAGTTCGCCTACGTCGCCTCGCACGATCTGCAGGAACCCCTGCGTAAGGTCGCGTCCTTCTGCCAGCTCCTGGAGAAACGGTACGGCGACCAACTGGACGACCGGGCCAAGCAGTACATCGACTTCGCCGTCGACGGCGCCAAACGCATGCAGATCCTCATCAACGACCTGCTGACCTTCTCCCGCGTCGGCCGCGTCGGCGAGGCGCAGGTCCCCGTCGCGCTCGACGACGTACTGGACCGGGCACTCGGCAACCTCAGCGTGGTCCTGGAGGAGACGGGTGCGCGTGTCGTGCGCGAGGGGCCACTGCCCACCGTGACGGGCGACGCCACCACCCTCACCATGCTCTGGCAGAACCTGATCGGCAACGCCGTGAAGTTCCGGCACCCCGACCGGCCGCCCGAGATCGCCGTCCGCTGCGAGGCGGAGCCGGAGGAGGGACAGTGGCGGCTGGTCGTACGGGACAACGGCATCGGAATCGAACCCGAGTTCAGGGAGAAGGTCTTCGTCATCTTCCAGCGGCTGCACGGCCGCGACGAGTACGAGGGCACGGGGATCGGCCTTGCCGTGTGCCGCAAGATCGTCGAGCATCACGGCGGTGCCATCACCCTGGACGGCACCGCCGGTGCGGGCACGCGTGTGTCCTTCACCCTGCCCATGGCGCGCACGGAACCCGACCTCGGGGCCGCGGAGGCAGCGCGCCCACCCCAAGGAGCACCCACGTGAGCACCCCCGTCGAACCCATCCAGGTCCTGCTCGTCGAGGACGACCCCGGCACGGAACCCGACCTCGGGGCCGCGGAGGCAGCGCGCCCACCCGAAGGAGCACACACGTGAGCACCCCCGTCGAACCCATCCAGGTCCTGCTCGTCGAGGACGACCCCGGCGACGAGCTGATGACCCGCGAGGCGTTCGAGGACAACAAGATCCGCAACACCCTGCACGTGGTACGCGACGGCGAGGAGGCCCTCGACTTCCTCTACCGCACCAACCAGCACACCGGGGCACCGCGCCCCGACCTGATCCTGCTCGACCTCAATCTGCCCAAGTACGACGGGCGCCAGGTCCTGGAGCGGATCAAGTCCGACGACGAACTGGCCCACATCCCCGTCGTCGTCCTCACCACCTCCTCCGCCGAGGAGGACATCCTGCGCAGCTACAAACTGCACGCGAACGCCTATGTGACCAAGCCGGTCGACCTCGACCAGTTCATCGCCGCCGTCCGCCAGATCGACGACTTCTTCGTGACCGTGGTGAAGCTGCCCAAGACCACCTGACCGCCGCCCCCGCCGGGGTCCATGAATGCGCGAACTCGGGGAACAGGGACAACGGCGGCACAACCTTGCCGACCAGGAGATCTGTTGTCGAGACGCGAGGGCGGGCCTGTGATGAGAAGGCGTGGGGCGGGGCGACGGACAAGCGGCGGCACGCCGTGGCGACCGGGCGGAACGGCCACAGGACCGGCCGGGCCCCGCGGATGGCGGCGGACCGTGGCCGGTGGACTCGTGTGGGGCGCCGCCGCCGCGGCCCTCGGCGCGTCAGGGAACCGGACCGCGCGCCGGGCCGCGCTGCGCGGCATCGGCACCGTCGCCATCGCCTCGGCCGTGACCCGCGTGCTGGCGCGCCCGGCGGCCCGCAAGGCGCAGCCGCTCGACGCGGCCGGCCGAGTCGCGTCGGCCGCCGCGTT
Organism: Streptomyces sp. NPDC007095; assembly: GCF_040634475.1. NCBI lineage: Bacteria > Bacillati > Actinomycetota > Actinomycetes > Kitasatosporales > Streptomycetaceae > Streptomyces > Streptomyces sp. NPDC007095. The sequence goes on along the minus strand of NZ_JBEYFS010000150.1, from coordinate 18,178 downwards.
CGCCGCCGGTGTCCTGCTCGAAGCGCCCCGGTACGGCCTGTTCGCGGTGCCCGGCGCGGCGGCACTGACCGTGGCCCGCACGCGCTCGGGGGCCCGGCGTCCGGGCGATGTCGCCGTGGGCGTCGCGATCGGCGTCGGCGCCGCCGCGCTGACCGCCCGCTGGTGGCCCGTCAAACCGGAGGCGGCGGCCGCGGCGGCACCCCCGCGGCGGCCCGCTCCCGCGCTGCCCGGGGGCGCCGGACTGCACATCGTGGTCAACCCGTCCTCGGGGCTCTCGTGGAGCGCCGACACCCCCGACGCGAGCGCGTATCTGCGCACCGCGCTGCCCAAGGCCGAGATCACGGTGCCGCAGGAGGGCCAGGACCTGGTGGAACTCCTGGAACAGGCCGCCCGGCGGGCCAAGGACGAGGGCGGCGCCCTCGGCGCCTGCGGCGGCGACGGCACGATCAACGCCGCGACGGAGATCGCCGCCCGGCTCGGCCTGCCGCTCGCGGTCTTCCCCGGCGGCACCTTCAACCACTTCGCCGTCGACCTCGGCAACCAGACCCTGGAGGACGTCGTACGAGCCGTGCAGGCGGGCGACGCGGTCGTCACCGACCTCGGGCGGGCCCGCGCCCCCGGCGGGCCGGAGCAGGTGTTCCTCAACACCTTCAGCCTCGGCGTCTACTCGGACCTGGTCGGGGCCCGGGAGAAGCTGGAGCAGAAGATCGGGAAGTGGCCGGCGCTGGTGGTCGGACTGGCCAGGGTCCTCGCCAAGGGCAGCCCCGTGACCGTCTCGGTCAACGGCCGCCCCAAGCGTCTGTGGCTCCTCTTCGCGGGCAACGGCATCTACCACCCCGCCGGGTTCGCCCCCACCTACCGCACCCAACTCGACGACGGACTGCTCGACGTCCGTGCCGTCGACGCCGGCACCCCGCTGGCCAGGACCCGGCTGCTGCTCGCCGTCCTGACCGGCACCCTGCACAACAGCCGGGTCCTCACCACGGCGCAGGTGCGGGGCCTGCGGCTCGAAGTGCTGCACGGCGACCCGCGGTTCTCGTACGACGGCGAAGTGACCCGGGTCGCGGAGCCGAGGCTGGTGCTCGACAAGCTGACACGGGCCGTGACGCTGTACCGGCCCGCGGAGAAGGACCAGTGGCTGCGCTGAGGTGCTGAAGGATCGGGCGGGCTCGCTCTCGGGCCCGCTCGACCCGGTCCAGATCACTCCTCGACCCGGTTCAGATCACTCACTGAGCTCGGACAGCGAGGTTTCATGGACGACAGGCCCCCGCCTCGGGTCAGGTGGTGAGGAGGGAGTCGTCCGTCGTCCGAGCTCCGGGCAGCCGGTGGCGGGCCGCGATGAGCGCCGCGTCCACGTCCCTCGTACCGGTCGAGACGCACAGCGTGTAGGCCACGTCGTCCATGCGCCGCCGGACTTCCGTATCGCCGTTCTCGGCGTGGAGCGTGCGCAGGGTGACGTACTGCTCGACGAGGTTGCGCAGTACCGCGGGGTGGGCCATCAGCACAGGGGTCCTCCGGTGGGGTGAGTCGACAGGTCGGTCTTGCCGGTGATCGTTTCTCGTCCCGGTTACCCGGTTCCTCCCGATGTACGCGGGACCGGTTCCGTGCCGACTGCCGTGCATCACGGGCGACTTGACACCGTTTCGGTCAGGCGGAAATTCGGTGGCGGATCCCGGCCGGCGCGCCGATGCTCGTAGGCATGGCCGACACCACGCTTCCCCAGCCTTCCCAGTCCGGGAACTCCCCGTCCGAGCGGACCTTCGGCTGGTGGGACATGTTCGTGCACCCGGACGACGATCCGCGCTCCGACGGGGGGTTCGTGGGGGAGCGGGACACGCTCGTCGGATATCTGCGCGACCAGCGGCTGACGTTGGAGATGAAGTGCGCGGGCCTGGACGCCGAGGCGATGGCCCGGCGTTCCGTCGAGCCCTCGAACATGTCGTTGCTCGGGCTGGTGCGTCATCTGGCGGGGGTCGAACAGGCCTGGTTCCGCGGGGTGCTGGCCGGCCAGGACGCGCCGCGGCACTACCGCTCGGACGGCGACCCGGGCGGCGACTTCAACGGCGCGGTGCCGGACCCCGAGGTGGTGGTGGACGCCTGGGACACCTGGCGCTCCGAGGTGGCCTTCGCCGAGCGGTTCGTGGACGAGGCCCGCGACCTCGACATCACCGGCACCCACGACGACGAGCCGATCGCGCTGCGGGAAGTGCTGGTGCACCTGATCGAGGAGTACGCCCGGCACAACGGCCACGCTGACTTCCTGCGCGAGCGGATCGACGGGCGGGTCGGGCAGTGACGAGCGGGTGACGCGCCTTGATTCCCCCGAGAGCGGAATGCCGAGCCGATCCCTTCCCTCGCGGCTCGGCGCTTCTAGGCTGAAGGGGTGAGCAACTACGCGCCGAACGAAGCCCGCGTCATTCCCCTCCGCCCGGCGACCGCACCGGCTCCGGCCCTCGACCCGGCGACCCGTCCCACCGGCCCCGCCGCCCCCGTGGCCGACGCGCCCCAGCGGTCCCGCCCGGCCCTCGCGCCCCGGCAGACGCCACCGGCGCCCAGGAGCAGAGAGCCGCTGTGGCGCGACCTGGTGGGTGACGTCCTGCGGCGCGAGCGGCTCGCGCAGGAGCGGACGCTCAAGGACGTGGCCGACGCGGCCCGGATCTCGATGCCGTACCTCTCGGAGCTGGAGCGCGGCCGCAAGGAGGCGTCCTCCGAAGTCCTCGCGGCCGCCGCGCGCGCTCTGGGCCTCGGGCTCACCGATCTGCTGTCGCTGGCCCAGGGCGAACTCACCCGCCTCGCCCAGGTGCGGCCCGCCCGCCGCCGCACCCCGTCGGCCTCGCACCACGACGGCATGTGCCTCGCCGCCTGACCGTGCCGACCGGCCAGGGCCTGTCCGGCGGACCATGCCGCAGACGCGGGCCCTGGCGGTGGTCCGGTGTCAGACCGTCGCGAGTCGGCGGCTGAGCACCTCGTCCGCGAGCCCGTATGCCACGGCCTCCTGTGCGGTGAACACCTTGTCGCGGTCCATGTCCGCGCGCAGGGTCGGCACGTCGTGGTGCGTGTGCCGGGAGAGGACCTCCTCGACCTGGGCCCGGATACGGAGCATCTCCTTGGCCTGGAGGGCGAGGTCGGACACCGTCCCCTGCCGGCCGCCGCTCGCGGGCTGGCCGAGCAGCACACGCGCGTGCTCCAGCACGAACCGCCGCCCGGGATCGCCGCCGGCCAGCAGCACCGCCGCCGTGGAGGCCGCCTGGCCGACACAGAACGTCGAGATGGGCGCCTGTACGAACGTCATCGTGTCGTAGATCGCCATGAGCGAAGTGAACGACCCACCGGGCGAGTTGATGTAGATCGCGATCTCGCTCTCCGGGTTCGACGACTCCAGATGGAGGAGTTGCGCGATGACGACGTTGGCGACCCCGTCGTCGATCTCGGTGCCGAGAAAGATGATCCGCTCGGACAGCAGCCGGCTGAAGACGTCGTAGGACCGCTCGCCCTGCGGGGTGCGCTCGACGACGTTCGGAATCGTGTACGTACCCATCTCAGAGCCCCATCCGTCGCCGTGACGCGGCCGGGCGGACGTCGTCGAGCGACTCCACGACCCGGTCGACCATGCCGTACTCCTTGGCCTGTTCGGCCGTGAACCAGCGGTCGCGGTCGCCGTCCCGGGAGATCGTCTCCTCGCTCTGGCCGGTGTGCTCCGCGGTGATCCGCTCGATGGCCTTCTTCGTGAACTCCAGGTTCTGCGCCTGGATCTCGATGTCGGCGGTGGTGCCGCCGATGCCCGCCGACGGCTGGTGCATCATGATCCGCGCGTTGGGCAGCGCGTAACGCTTGCCCCGCGTGCCGACGCTGAGCAGGAACTGCCCCATGCTCGCGGCGAATCCCATGGCGAGGGTCGAGACGTCGTTGGGGATCAGTCGCATGGTGTCGTAGATCGCGAGCCCCGCGGTCACCGATCCGCCCGGGCTGTTGATGTACAGGCTGACGTCGGTGCGCGGGTCCTCCGCCGACAGTACGAGCAGCTGGGCGCAGACCCGGTTCGCGGAGACTTCGTCGACCTGGGTGCCGAGCAGGACGATCCGCTGTGCGAGCAGCTGCGCGGCCAGATGGTCGTCGAAGCGGGTCGCGGGGGTGTCGCCCTCCTCGGCGCGCGGTGCGTGGGCCGGGTACCGGCCGGTGATGGGTGGAGTCATCGGTCCTCCTCGTCGTGGAGCGGCTGTCGTCGCCGCGATCTCCACTCTCGGACCGAAGGCCCTCCCGGATCAGCTTTCTCGGCCCGCAGCAGATTCGCCACGAGCAGAGGGGATACGGGGTTGCCGGCACCGGCGCGCACCGACGTCACCGGCAGCCCCGGCGGGGGACCGGGGCCCAGGTGTCCGAGCAGTGCTCAGGCGTCGGTGCGCAGGTCCCGGAAGAAGGACCGCACATCCCCGACGAGCAGCTCGGGCTCCTCCGCCGCGGCGAAGTGTCCGCCGCGGTCGAATTCCGTCCACCGCACGATGTTGTTCGTACGGTCCGCGATGTGCCGCAGCGGTACGAGGGGCTCGTGCGGGAAGACGGCCAGCGCGGTCGGGGCGGTCGACGGCTCGGGCGGTGTGCCCCAGTAGTCCGCGTGCGCCCGCTCGTAGTAGATGCGGGCCGAGGACCCCGCCGTGCCGGTCAGCCAGTACAGCATCACGTTGGTCAGCATCAGGTCCCGGTCGACGACTTCCTCGGGGCGGTCCTTCGCAGCCGTCCACGCCTTGAACTTCTCGGCGATCCAGGCGAGTTGACCGACGGGGGAGTCCGTCAGCGCGTAGGCAAGGGTCTGTGGCCGGGTGCACTGGAGTTCGGCGTACCCGGCCTCCTCGCGGCGCCATTCCCCACCCCGCCGCCACGACAGCAGCGCGCGCTCGCGCTCCTCGGGGCTCAGTACGGCCAGTTCCTCAGGGGTCGGCTCGGCGGCCGCTGACGATCCGGGCAGCAGGTTCAGGTGGACACCGATGAGCCGCTCGGGGAACGCCCGGCCCAGCTCCCGGGAGATGGCCCCGCCCCAGTCGCCGCCCTGGGCGCCGAACCGCTCGTACCCGAGCCGTGTCATGAGCTCGGCGAAGGCGGCGGCCACCCGTTGGAACTCCCAGCCGGTGTCCCGGGTGGGCCCGGACAGCCCGAACCCGGGAATGCTCGGCACGACGAGATGGAACGCGTCGGCCGGATCGCCGCCGTGTGCGCGCGGATCGGTCAACGGGCCGACGACGTCGGTGAATTCGACGATCGAGCCGGGCCAGCCGTGCGTGATGACCAGTGGGGTCGCGTCCGGTTCCGGGGAACGGATGTGCGCGAAGTGGATCCGCGCGCCGTCGATCTCCGTCGTGAACTGCGGCCATGCGTTCAACCGCGCCTGTGCCGCCTGCCAGTCGTAGTCGTGCCGCCAGTACCGTACGAGTTCGCGCAGGTACTCCCGCGGGACGCCGTAGGCCCAGCCGACCCCCGGCAGTTCGTCGGGCCAGCGGGTGCTGTCGAGTCGTTGGTGCAGGTCGTCGAGGTCGCTCTGCGGGAAGTCGATACGGAACGGCTCGATGCGCGCGCTGTCCGAGACGGAGGGCGAGAAGGAGGAAGAGGCGGAGGAAGTCATGTCCGCGCATGCTATAGCGCCCCTTGGAGGGCGTGAGGAACGCCGCGGTCGGCCGCCATCGTCCCGCGGCGAAAGGATTCCCGCGCGACGCCGATGAGTTTTGGGACGACGATCGGTCGACAGAGGTGACGAAACTTTTCCCGCCGCAGGAGGTACGTATGTCCGCCGACGGATTCACCACGTGTCTGTGGTTCGACGGTCAGGCCGAGGAGGCCGCGCACTACTACGTCTCGATCTTCAAGAACTCCCGGCTCGGCAGGGTCGTCCGCTACTCCGAGTCCGAGCACGGCACCGCCGGTTCCGTGATGGCCGCCGACTTCGTGGCCAACGGACAGAAGTTCGTCGCGCTGAACGGCGGCCCGCAGTTCACGTTCGACGAGGCCATCTCGTTCCAGATCCACTGCGACGACCAGGAAGAGGTGGACCACTACTGGAACAAGTTCGTCGAGGACGGCGGCGAGGCAGGCCCCTGCGGCTGGGTCAAGGACAAGTACGGCCTGTCCTGGCAGGTCGTCCCGAGCAGGCTCATCGAACTGATCAGCGACCCGGACACCGAGAAGGCGGCCCGGACGACCCGGGCGATGTACAAGATGTCCAAGCTGGACATCGCGGCCCTGGAGAAGGCGTACGCGGGCGAGTAGCGGACCGCCGGCACGACGGCCGGCCCGCGTCCTCGCCCCGGGCGGGGATCAGGAGAGCCGGCCGCTGTGCAGCGCCGTGTACGTGCCACCCCGGCGCGGCGGCTCCTCGCGCGAGCCGATCTCCCGGCTCCGCCCCGCCCGTCGTGACGGTAGGCCGCGATTGCCCGCTTGGCGCCTTGACCGGTGCGCGCCTCTCCCGCAGCAGCCGCAGGGTCACACCAGGTGCGCACGCCGGGCGCTCCGGCGGCCACGCCCCGGATTCGTTGCCTGGGCTTCCACTCGCCCTCGCTCAGCTGCTGGGTCTCTTTTCGCGACTCTCATATGCTGGGGGGATGAGAAGGACTTCGTTCGCGAACTGGCCCTGCTCCATCGCGCGCACCATGGACTTGCTTGGCGACTGGTGGACTCCTCTCGTGCTGCGTGAGGCGTTCTACGGGATCAAGCGTTTTGACGAGTTCCAGCAGGAACTCGGGATCGCGCGGAACACCCTGGCGGACCGGCTGCGACGTCTGGTCGACGAGGGCCTCATGGAGAAGCGCTCCTACCAACAGGATCCGGTGCGCTACGACTATGTCCTCACCGACATGGGGAGTGACTTCTTCGGTGTGCTGGCAGCCATGAACGGCTGGGGCAACCGGTGGCTGGCCGGCGATCAGGGGGCTCCCGTCGTCTTTCACCACGACCGCTGTGGACACCAGGGCGAGCCGGAAGTCGTGTGCGGTGAGTGCAAGGAACCCATGACCGCGGCGGACACGCATCCGCGCATGGGCCCCGGGTACCCGCCGCACCTGGCGGAGCGTCCGGACATCCGGCAGCGGTTCACGCCATGACTCGACGGCGCCTGCCCCGCGGGTGAAACGCGGGCGCCGGAATGATCCGCATTCTCATACAGGGCGTCGGCCGGCCGGAGCCCGTGCAGGTTTCTTCGCAGGATCTTGCCCGCAGGTGACTAGGGGATCTCGTCGATGAACTCCATGATGCGGATCTTCCTGTGGGGTGCGACGCGGGCGGCCACGACGGCCTGGATCTCGTCGGGATTCCGGCCGATCCGCGGTCGATGTCGGGCCGGTCGAGGGGAATGCCGGTGAGTGCCGGGCTGGATTCGGTCAGCCCGTAGCCCAGGAGCACGGTGGTGTTCATTCGTTTCGCCGGCGACTGGGCCAGGGCGCCCCCTTCCCGTGCGACGTGGGTGTAACTGTGCTGAGTGTGCGCGGGGATGATCATCAGACTCCTCGTTGAGTCGCTGGGCAACAGGTGGGCCTCAGCGAGACGCGGGGCTCGGCTCCTTCGGGAGCCCGAGCAGGAGTTCCCCGGCGATGCCGCGCTGGATCCGGGAGGAGCCGGCGTAGATGGTTCCGGCGCGGGCATCGAGGTAGACGCTGGTCCAGGAGGCCGAGCTCCGGGGTCGTCGGTGTGGTACCAGTTCGGCGAGGGACGTCCGGCGGGTGTCAGCCCGTCCAGCCCCAGGATGTCCAGGGCGAGTTCGGTGGCCACACGGTCGTATGCGCTCCACAGCAGTTTGAAGGCGGCCGAGGAGGCGCCCGGCTCCTGCCCGCCGAGGAGGGCCTCGGCCGTGCGCTGCCCGTGGCAGCGCAGCTGTTCGACCTGGATGTGGCACCACACGATGCGGCGACGGATGTCGGGGTCGGTGCGCTGGCCGCGCTCACGGACCAGGTCGGTCAGCCGGTGCGGTTCGTTGCGAAGGCGGGTCGGCGCCTGCGGTGCGGTCTCGGGGCGGCCCTCGGGCCTACCGGGGATCGGGCGGCGATCCGCGTGGCCGATTGCGAGGGTCGCGACTGCGAGGATGCGGGCCGTCATCATCGGGCGATCCTTGACACGTAAGTCCATCTACGAAACTCTCAAGGTCAGAGGCGCAAAAGCAGGGAGGCTGAGCGGCAGATGGAGTGGACAGGCGCACGGTATGCGGATACACCCACGGTCGAGGCGGACACCTGGATCGACGCTCCCCCGGAGCGGGTGTGGGCACTGGTGTCAGATGTCGAGCTGATGCCGAGCATGAGTGCCGAGCTGCAGTCAGTGTGGTGGCAGGACGGGTTCTGCGGCCCAGCGCTGGGCGCCCGGTTCATCGGCCACAGCAAGCACGACGCCCTCGGCGAGTGGGAGACGACTTCGTACATCGTGGAGTACGAACCGCTCCGGGTGTTCGCCTGGGCCGTGGAGGACCCCGACCGGCCCACCGCGCTGTGGCGGTTTTCCCTCCAGTCACGCAACGGCGGTACGCAGCTGAGTCAGTGGATGCGGATGGGACCCGGCCGCTCGGGGCTGTCGTTCGCGATCGACCGGATGCCGGAGAAGGAGCAGAAGATCGTCTTCGTGCGGATGCGCGAGTTCGAGACCGGCATCACCACCACCTTGGCGGCAATCAAACAGCGCGCCGAGGCGGGAACCACCGGAAGGACGGGTGCCTGATGCGCACGGCGACCACCATCGAAGCCTCTGGCGGCTCATGGCAGGAGACGGTCGACTTCGTCACCGAGGCCGAGAAGCTCGGCATGGACATCTGCTGGGTGGCTGAGGCATGGGGCTCCGACGCCCCCTCGCCGCTTGGCTACCTTGCCGCCCGCACCCATCGCCTCCTGCTCGGCTCCGGCATCATCCAGCTCGCCACCCGCAGCCCCGTAGTGATCGCCCGCACCGCGATCACCCTCTCCCAGATCTCCCAGGGACGTTTCCTGCTCGGTCTCGGCCCTTCCGGGCCGCAGGTCATCGAGGGCCTGCACGGAGTTCCGTTCGCCCGCCCGCTGTCGCGGATGCGGGAGACAGTGGAGATCATCCGGCAGGCCACAACAGGCGAGAAGATCACCTACTCGGGGCGGGAGTTCCAGATCCCGCTGCCCGGTGGCGAGGGCAAGCCCATGCGCCTCTCCACGCGCGCCGAGCACGACATACCCATCTACCTCGCCACGCTCTCCCCGAAGATGCTTCATCTCACCGGTGAAGTCGCGGACGGCTGGCTGGGCACGAGCTTCGTCCCCGAAGGGGCCAAGGAAGCCTACTTCGACCACCTCGACGCCGGCCTGGCGGCGGCCGGCCGCTCCCGCACCGAGTTGGACATCTGCCAGGGTGCGGAGGTCAACTTCGCCGAAGACGAGGAACATCTGCGCGCGCTCATCGCCCCCCGCAAGAAGGAACTCGCCTTCAGCCTCGGCGGGATGGGCTCCGGCAGCACCAACTTCTACAACGACGCCTACAGCCGCCAGGGCTGGGCCGATGTCGCGACGGCTGTGCGCGAACGCTGGCAGTCCGGCGACCGTGAGGGTGCCGCCGATCTGGTCACCGACGACATGGTGCTGGGTACCACCCTCATCGGCACCGAGCAGATGGTCCGCGACCGCTTGCGGATCTGGCGGGACGCCGCTGTGGACACCGTCCGCTTCTATCCGGCAGGGGACACCCTGGAAGCCCGCCTCACCACCCTGGGCCGCGCCATCGATCTCGTACGCGCCATCGAGGACGAGGACAGGGCACGGCCGCGGCAGAAAGCCGGCCAGTAGCTCTCCCCGGTACTCGATCAAGACGTGCGCCGCGAGTTCGAGACCGACTCCTACGACCGTTGCATGTCACGCGGGCGTTCGTGGCGTTATTGCCCGCTCGAGTGGTGCACCGGGCGGGGCTGCGCCCGCCTGGGGCCGGTTCCCGGGCTCATGCCCGGGAACCGGCCCGTCTTCGCCAGCGCGTGCCGAGCTCCTACTGGCCGAAGCCGTAGGCGAACAGGTGGTCGGTGCCCGTCGAGCCCGTCACCGGCAGCGTGATCGACGCCACCTGCTTGGACGCGTCGAGCGGGACCTTCGTGGCGAAGACATAGGTCTTCACGTTGTCCCGGCCTCCGCTCCCGGTGTTCCGGTACGCCGTCGTGACGGCCGTCGTGTCACCCGCGAGCGGCTTGCTCGACCCGCCGTTCAGTGTCCAGTCCGAGAAGCCGACGGTCGACTGGGAGGTGGTGCCGTCGGTGTAGGTGACGGTCACCGCGCCCGAGACCCCGCTGCCGTCGGTCGGCGCGTTGGCCGCCGTGCCCAGCAGGCCCAGCGACGCACCCGACGTGCCGGCCGGCATCGGAATGGTCTGGCCGGCCATCTCCAGGTTGTCCAGCTGACCGGACGTCACCGTCGGCCAGGTGTAGGAGACGCCGTCGACCGTGACGGTGGACCCGCTCGTGACACCCGCCGCCGACAGCGCGTTCTGCGAGAACGCCCAACCGCCGCCGTCGAACCCGCCCGAGTAGCCGGCACCGTCGGGGTAGATGCCCTCGTTGGTGTCGTACGGCCACAGCGCACCGGCCTTGGCCACCGCCACGCGGAGGGTGGCCCCGCTCACGGCCCTACCGGTGCTGTGGTCGGTCACCGCGAAGGTGACCGGGAAGGTTCCCTCGTCCGCGCCCGCCGTCACGTGGACCTTCGCCTCGGCGCTGCCCGAGGCGGGCACCGCCACCGAGCCGGACGTCGTGTCCAGCGTGACGCCGGAGGGCGCCGTCGCCTTCCAGTCGACCGTGACGGCCTTGCTGCCGAGGTTGGTCAGGTCGAGCGTGCCGTCACCGGACGCGCTCGGCTGGAGCACCAGGCCGTCGCTGGAGGGGCCGGTCGCCGCCAGTACCCGGTCGCCGCCCGTGGTGTCCGACGGCGGTGCCGCCGACGGGGCGGACGCCCAGGACTTGTCGGGCTCGGTGCCGAGCGTGAAGTCGACCGTGCCCGCGCCCGCGAATTGCTGGTATGTCAGCCAGGAGGTGTTCCACTCCTTGCCCTTGACGTCGAGCGACTGCACGTACGGAGCGTCGGGCGCGGCCTGCGGCGCGTTGATCTGCACCGACTTGCCGTTGCCGAAGGTCACCTTGGCCACCGGGAACGCCGGGCTGCCGAGCGCAAGGGTGTCCGTGCCCGGGGTCTCCGGGTACATGCCGAGCTCGGACCAGACGTACCAGGAGCTCATCGCGCCGAGGTCGTCGTTGCCGAACGAGCCCACCGGAGCGTTGAAGTACAGGTTCTGCTGGGCCTCGCGGACGGCCGCCTGGGTCTTCCACGGCTGGCCCGTGTAGTCGTACTCCCAGGGGATCTCCACGCTGGGCTCGTTGCTCAGGTCGGCGTCGGTGTTGCCCGGGCGCGTGATGTTGTCGAGCAGGCTGTCCAGGAAGGACGAGTACGCCTTGGCACCGCCGCGCGCCTGGATGAGCTGCCGCAGGTTGAACGGGACCATCGGCGTGTACTGGGCCGACGTGCCCTCCACGAAGCCGTTGGAGGTGCCGGGGGTGAAACCGGTCGCGAACTGGCCGTCCTTGTTCTTGCCCTGGATATGGCCGGTCTGCGGGTTGAAGACGTTCATCCAGTCCTGGGCGCGAGTGGCGAACTTCTCGTACACGGCCGTCTTGCCCAGCGACTTCGCGAAGGCGGCGACGGCGTAGTCGGCGGAGTCGTACTCCAGCTGAGTGGAGACCGGGCCGTAGAAGTTGCAGCAGCCGTAGTCGTTCTCGTCCAGCGGGAGGTAGCCCTTCGTGTCCCGCACCGACTCGCCGGGGCGGTCGTTGTTCGGGGCGGTGGCCTCGTGCTGCAGGGCGGCGAGCGCCTTGTCGGTGTCGAAGCTCCGGGCGCCGAAGGCGTACGCGTCGGCGATGATGCCGGCGGCCGGGTCGCCGACCATCACATAGCTCTCGCCGTTGTTCGAGGCCCACTTGGGCAGCAGACCCGTCTGGTCGTAGCCGTTGAGCATCGAGGTGACGACGTCGCTGGTGACCTTGGGCTCGACCATCGCCATCAGCTGGGTCTGGGAGCGGTAGGTGTCCCAGCCCGAGTAGTTGGCGTACTGGGCCTGCTGGCCCTTTGCCAGCTTGTGGACCTGGTTGTCCATGCCCATGTACTGGCCGTTGTCGTCCGAGAAGACGTTGGGGTGCAGCAGCGCGTGGTAGAGCGCGGTGTAGAACTGCACCTGCTGGTCCGAGGACCCGCCGCCGGTCCGGATCTTGTTCAGTACCGCGTTCCAGGCGTCGTGGTTCGCCTGCTCGACGGCACCGACGTTCCAGTTCTTGATCTCGGTGGCGAGGTTGTCCGCGGCGTTGGCGTCATTCGTGTACGAGATGCCGACCTTCGCGCTCACCGTCGGGGCTGAGGAGGTGTCGAAGGTCAGGTACATGCCGTTCGCGCCTGTCGTGGGGGGCTCGACGGCAGCCTTGCTCGTGGTGGACGCCCCGGACCCCGCGTCGGCGCCGGGCGCCGGGGACGGCGTGCTCGAGGATGTGGTGCCGCTCCCGTGCACGGTCGGAGAGGGCGCCGCGGGAACGGTGAAGTGCTTCTCCTTGAGCGGTTTCGACGGGGGCGTCTGCAGGTTCTGCTGGGCCCTGCCCGCCTTCAGCGACGTCGCGCTGGGGTTGATGGTGCCGCCGACCCAGGTGCCGCTCGCGGTGAACGGCCGATCGAACTTGATGTCGAAGTGCAGCGTGTACCTGTTGCTCGCGCCGCAGAAGTGACCGCTGTCGATCGAACCGCTGATCTCCTTCTTGTTCACCACCTGGACTCGGGTTCCGTCCACCTGCGTGGCGCCCCCACTGAGCTTGAACAGCAGGTTCGCCTGCTGGCCCGCGGGGAAGGTGAAGGTGCCCAGCCCCGCACGGGTGGTGTCGGTCAGCTGGGTCTTCACCCCGTTCGCGTCGGTGACTCTGTAGTACCCGACACCCGCCTGCTCGTCGTCGTGGCTGAAGCCGACGGACGTGTCGCCGAGCTTGCCCGACAGCGCGCCGGTCACCGGCAGGACGGGCAGGTCGCCCGCGACGCCGCAGCCGGGGCCCGAGACATGGGTGAGGCTGAAGCCGGAGATCTTGTTGTCGTTGTACTCGTAGCCGCCGCCGGAAGGGCGGTCGGGCGTCGTGTCGGGACCCCACTGCACCATGCCGGCGGGCATGTCGGGGCCGGGAAAGGTGTCCACCGCACCGGAGGTGCCGATGAGGGGGTTGACGAGGGACGCGGGGTCCGTCACCAGGGCCGGCGTCGCGGCGCTCGCGGCATGGGCGCCCCCGATCGCCGGGAGTGGGAGTACGGCGATGCCCAGGACGGACACCACCGCCAGGCGTTGGCGGAATCTCATTCGGTCATGTGGCGCCGTTGAACGTCGAGGTCTGACCATCGGTTGCCTCCGCAGCGGTTGGCGCTTCGCACATCGGTGCTGACGTCCCCGGGGATCGGAAAACGCCAGCGGCGGGCAACGGCGCCGGTCGCTCCGACGGCCTGACAACGTTGCCATGCACGAGAGTTGAGTGAAACGCGAGTGCTTGCGGCATGTCAACGAGGCCAACAAGACTTTCTGAGCGCGAAGTTCACACAGGGATGCTCTGAGTGTCGTGATCCCGGGGCCGGCCGGACCGGCCGGGAGCCGTGCCGAGCCTTGAGGGAGTTGCCGTCCAGGCGAAGGCTCCTTGCGCCCGCAGCCACGAGCACACACCACCAAAGACAGGGGCAAGGCGCGGTTGTTCCCGTTGCGACCCCGCTGCTGCCCGGGCCCAGCGCCTTGCACCCGGGGAACATCAGCGCCGGGAGTATGGTGTCGTGTGCCCGGGCGATGCCGGCCACGATGCCCAGGCCCAGGCCATGGCCCTGCGACGGGCCAGGACCCGGACCAGGCTTTCGCCCGCGGCCGGGCCGGGCGCTACGAGGCCTGGCGCACCCAGATCCGCGAGCTGGCCGAACGAGGTGTCACCGAAGGGGAGTTCAGCTCCGACGACGGACGGCTGCGCGGTCCGCTGCCCCGCCCTCGCCGACGGTCTCGCCCCGCAACGGCTGCGGCAGGCACCCCCGCCGAGCACCGAGGACGCGCGCCGCCACCTCAACCGTCTGATCGAAACGGAACTCCGACGGCGGTCGTGAGACGGTCGCGGGGCCCCGCACAATGGTGCCCGGCACCGAACAGGAGGACCCCCGCATGTCCCGCAACCCCGAACGGAAATACCGCGTCGTCACATCGTTCCAGCGGTGGATCGGCAATCCGCTCCTGAAGCGCCTGCCGATCCAGACCCTGCTGGAGACCACGGGACGTAAATCGGGGCTGCCGCGCCGGACCCCGGTCGGCGGACGTCTGACGGGACGGGAGTTCTGGTTCGTCAGCGAGTACGGCGAGCGTTCGCAGTACGTGCGCAACATCCAGGCGGACCCGCGGGTCCGGGTCCGCGTCCGGGGTCGCTGGTACACCGGGACCGCCCATGTGATGCCCGAGGACGACGCCCGCGCGCGGCTGAAGAGCCTGCCGCGGTTCAACAGCGCCGCGGTGCGGGCGATGGGCGCCGGTCTGACGACGGTGCGCGTCGATCTCACGGACTGATCCCCGGCGTGCGGGGAATTGCGCGCCCGGTACGGAATTCTTATCTGCCTTTTCCGGAAAAGTGTGGGCACGGGCTTTGCGTGCCTTTCCGTGCCCACGCTTCGGGGCTGTTCGTCAAGTGCGAGATCGACAATATTCAAAGGGATTGAACGCGCCCGGAGCGGCGTCGAAAGAATGCTACGGTTGAGCCTCGTCCCGAGTCCGGATCGCGTGCCGTATCGGCACCCTGGCCTCGGATTGCACAGCGAGTGTTCCGTTTCATCAGACTCCGTTCACTCTTTCGTCTCCCCGATCGCGGAACCGGCATTTCATGTCTGTGGCGTGGTCGGGGGCACTGTTTCCTGCGCACTCCCCGGAGTACTTGATTCATGTCTGCTGAGAGCGTGACCGCTGTTGCCCCCGCGGGGCCGGATACGTCCGGTTCCTCGTCCGGAGGCAGGCACCTCGGCCTGGCTCTTTTCGTGATCGCCGCGGCCCAGTTGATGGTCGTCCTGGACGCCACGATCACGAATATCGCCCTGCCCGCCATCCAGACCGACCTGGGCGTCTTCGACGCGAACCTCGCCTGGGTCGTCAACTCCTACGCGCTGGCCTTCGGAGGCCTGCTCCTGCTCGGCGGGAAGGCGGGTGACCTCTTCGGCCGGCGGACGATGTTCCAGGTCGGCATAGCCGTCTTCACCCTCGCCTCCCTGCTGGGCGGACTGGCCCCGAACGAGAGCCTGTTGATCGGCGCGCGCGTCCTGCAGGGCGTCGGTGCCGCACTCGCCGCGCCCAGCGCACCACGGCCGGCCCCGCCACAAGACCCTGGCGGGGCAGCCCTGAGGACCGTCAGCCGACGCGGTCCGCTATCACCCGGGTGATCTCGCGCGTGATCCGCACGATGCCGGGGGAGCGGACCGGGCAGGCCTTCGGCGTGGACGTGGTCGGCGCCAGGCAGAAGTGCAGATAGTCGTCGTCGCGGTGGAGGGCGGTGCGGTCACGGCCCGGCTCGGTGCAGTACGCCGGATGGTCGTGCTCGTACGCGGTGCACGGCAGGTACTGCGCCCATGTGTAGCGGCCCGTCGCCGGGCTCACCGTCCTGCCGGCGTCGGCGAGCAGGTCGTGGGAGGCCGCGGCCTGTGCCTTGTAGAGCGCGTTCACGCTCCGGATCCGCTCGGGGGTGATCGGGTCCGGGCCCTGCGACACCCAGACGATCCGGGGCCGCCGCGCGCCGCCCGCGTCCGAGATCTGTTCGGTCAGCCGCTTCATGTCCGCCTCGTACCGCTTGAAGTACGTGGCCGGTTCCTTGTCGTACGTGATGCCGTCCATGCAGGGCGTGTAGCCCCAGGAGTTGCCCCAGAACTGGAGCACCACGAAGTCCGGCCGCAGCGAGCGCACCAGTGCGGCGGCCTTGTCCGCGGGCGGTACGAGGGATCGCTCCCCGGTCCCCTCCAGGTAGTCGCAGAGGGTGGTGCCGGAGTAGGGGGCGCTCGTGTAACGGGCGTTCACCTCCTCCCGGAGCGACTGCCCGAGCACCTGCTGGCTCTCCATCGCGAGCGAGTCCCCGAGGTAGAGAACGGTGGACGCCTTCGCCGCCGCGTCAACTGTGGTGGGAGCCGTGGGTGAGGCGGCGGGGCGCTGGCGGGTGGTCGTGGCCGGTGACGGAGCGGCCGTGGGCGACGCGGGATCCGGCGGCGACTGCTCCGGCCCCGACGCGGGATCCCCGCACGCGCCGAGCAGCAGCCCGGCCAACAGCACCCCCACGATCCACGGCCTTCGCATGAAGCAACTCCCGCCCCGCCCGCCGAAAGGGGTCCCCAGGCAAGCACAGCGGGGCGGAAGGCGGAAGACGTACGTCGGTCACGGCGGCGTCGGGTCTCAGACCGGGGGCCGGTGGCGGATGCGGGCTGCCAGCAGCGCCACGTCGTCCTCCGCGTGCCGGGCGTCGAGCCATACGAGGACCGCGTCGAGAGCCGCGTCGACACCGGTCCCGGGAGGCAGCCGCAGCCCGGCCAGCCGGGCGAGCGAGGCGTCGATGTCCTCGCCGCGCCGCTCGACCAGACCGTCGGTGAACATCACCAGGGTGTCCTCGACAGCGAGCGCGCGCGTGACCGCCTCGTAGCCGCCCACGCCGGTGCCCAGCGGCGGACCGACCGTCAGATGCAGCAGTTCCCCGGTGCCGTCCCCGGCGAACACGACCGGTGGCAGATGCCCGGCACTGGCCAGCGTGGCCGTGCCCCGGGCCGGGTCGACCTGGACGAGCAGACAGGTCGCCGGACGCCGGGCGCCGTCCTCGGCGACGGCCGCGTCCAGGCGGCGCAGCACCCGGTGCGGCGGAAGATCCGTGGAGGCGACATAGCGCAGCATCGAGCGGTACGCGTTCATGTCCACCGCGGCGTCCAGCCCGTGCCCCATGACGTCGCCCACCACCAGCAGGGTGCGCCCGAAGTGCAGCCGTACGGTCTCGAACCAGTCCCCGCCCACCAGGACGCTGCTGCCGGACGGCAGATAGCGGGTGGCGAGGTCGAGGTTGGGATGCGGGCGGCCCGGTTCGGACAGCAGCGCCCGCTGCAGGGACAGCACGGTATCGCGTACGGCGTCGTGCTGCCGTGAGTGGCCGAGGTGGACGGCCGCGAGCCGTGCCGCGTAGTGCGTGACGGCGGTACCCCGGTCGCTGAAGGACTGCCCCTGCCGGACGGCCAGCAGCACTCCGTACAGGTGGCCGTGTGCCAGCAGCGGCACTGTCATGACCTCCCGGGGGACCGTGCCGGACAGGTCGAGCGACGCCTTGATCGGAAGCCCCTCGTCGAGCGCCTGGACGGACAGTGGGCGGGCGCCGTGCGCGGTCCAAGCGGTGAGCAGCTCAGAACGGCCACCCGTGGCGACACGGGTCAGGTTCGGCTCGTGCGAGTGCTCTGCGGCCGGGACGTCGGTGGGCAGCAGATCCACCGCGGCGGCGTCGCAGACCTCCCGGCACACGAACTCCGCGAGCTCCTCGCAGGTGGTCCGCTCGTCCAGGGTGGTGCCGATCGCCTCGACGGCGTCCTCCATCGCGGCGAACGACGCCCCCGCCCCCGTAGCGTCCTCACCGCCTCGGCCCGTCATGCCACCTCCAACGCCGCACACACGTCTGGGGTCCATCCACGTACGCGCGCCGCGGGCGCGCATGCTCAGGTGCGCGGCGGAAAGTCGTTCACCAGCACGGCCGCCCCGTCGAAACGGCCGGCCTTGAGGTCCCGCAGGGCCCGCTGTGCCTCGGACAGCGGGTAGGCGTGTGTCGTGGCGCGTACGCCGTGGCGGGCTGCCAGTGCCAGGAAGTCCTGCCCGTCCCGGCGGGTGTTGGAGGTGACGCTGCGCAGCTCCTTCTCGTAGAACAGGTCGCTCTCGTAGTGCAGTGGCGGGGTGTCGCTCAGATGGATCCCGGCGACCGACAGGATCCCGCCCCGGTCGAGGGCCCGCAACGCGACCGGGACCAGATCGCCGACCGGCGCGAACAGGATCGCGCTGTCCAGCGGCTCGGGCGGCTCGTCGTACGCGCCCCGGGCGGACGCGGCCCCGAGTTCCAGCGCGAGCCGCCGCGCGGCCGGGTCACGCGTCAGTACGTGCACGGTGGCGCCCTGTGCGAGGGCCA
>NZ_JBEYFS010000149.1:0-30516 GCF_040634475.1 Streptomyces sp. NPDC007095 | reverse complement strand
ACGAGGGCCTGTGCCCGGCACTCCGAGAGCACGCACCTGACGCCGCAGGGCCCGCCCTCCGGGCGGACGACGGGAATTTGACGACAGGACCTAGGCGACCTGTGCTGCCTGTGCGGCCTGTGCGTGAGCCATGAAGGTCAACGAAATTGTTGACACTCACTTCGATGGCGACATACGTTCGCAAGCGCTGGATCAGGCATCGGGTCAAGGTGTGCGCCAAGTGCGGGTGACGGAACAGCGGCCCGCCCCGGCGCCCGGAAGGGAGCGGTTCGTTGTCGTCGACCGGGCCCTCCCTCCGTTGCACTCCAGGTTCGCCTCAGGCTGCTCCCCCGGAGTCGTGTGCGCCCAGCCATCCGTCCCGGACGTGCCCACGGCGAAGGGATCCGGCGACGATGACCGAGCTCGACACCGGGGGCACCGGGGAGCGCGCGGCAATGGAGCCGCAGTCGGAGACGGGCAGTTCGGGCGGGGCAGCGGCGCGACCCAGAAGCACGTCCACTCCGTCATCCGCACACCCGACGGCAACGACTACGGGAGGGAGCTTCTTCGGCAGCACTATCTGACGTCACCCCGCCATCGGTGACATGACCGACTCAGGTGGTTTCTCAGTCATAGGAAAATCGGTACCTGAGTGGTTTCTCGGTCATAGCGAGGGCCGCACCCGTTGTCAGGGGGTGCGGCCCTCGTGCATGAAGCGCTTACATGTGAAGCGCCTACACGTGAAGCGTTTACAGCGGTGGTTGTGCGCGCTAACGTCCGGATGAGGTGGGAGCGCTCCCATGTGGCGGACCGGAACCCGCCGGGACTCGCTCCCACCTCACCTCACATTCCCGCGACATCGAGCGAAGGGTCTGTTCGTCATACTCGAAGCTGTCGTGAACCTGACACAGTTCGATTATCGCGACGTTCCCGCCGCCGGGCCCTCCTCCTCGTCCTGCTCGCCGTCCTCGCCGTCGTCCCCGCCCTCGGCCTGGTCGTCACGGCCGGCGGAAGGGCGGCAGCGCACGGCACTCCCATGAGGGAGACGTGCCGATGCTCGGCTGGATGGTCGACTGGACCCTGCCGGGCGGGCGGTCGGTCGTCAGCCTCTGGAACGGCGACGCGACCTATGGCGGTCAGGACGTGATGGTGCACAACGCCGACCGGAACGGTGCGCTGGATCCCGGGAAGAGCGCGGCCTTCGGGTATGCCGTCTCGGGTTCCGGCGGTGATCCCGCGACCGCGCTTCCCTGCCGGGTGGGTTGACCGGCTCTGGGCGGACCGGGTGGGTGGTGTGGAACTCACCCGGTCCGCGAGCCCGGGCGGGCGAGGGGGGTGCTGCCCGGGTCGGGGGTCCCCTGCTCGAGCGTAGTCGAGAGCTTTGGGGAGCGTGGCTTGTGGCGACCGAGGTGTGCGACAACGTTGTCTGATGGTCTGTGCATGACTCTACCGCCTCAACCGACAACGATGTCAAGCAAGTTGAGAGGTCAGTGGGGGCGCGTTGTGCCATAGGGGTGTGCGCCGAGCGTGTCCGTGGGCCGCACGCGGTCTTCCGTGGTACCCGTGGCGCACGTTACTGTCCCTGCGGCTTGTGCGACCTGTGGTGCGCGACCCGTCCGAAGGAGGAGGGGCCGCGTCATGCGTTTCCGTCCGTCATCAGTCCTGCTCGCCGTCGCCCTGGCGGCCGCCGGGATCACCCCCGCGGCAGCCGCCACCACCGCACCACCGGACCTTGTCCGTGACCCCACCACCTACGTCGACCCGCTCATCGGCACCAAGAACGGCGGAAACGTCTTCCCCGGCGCCGTCGTGCCCTTCGGCATGCTCTCCTGGAGCCCCGAGAACACCCGCGGCGACGCCACCCGTACGGCCGCGCCCGGCGGGTATCAGTACGACGCCACCCGTATCAGGGGCTTCAGCCTCACCCACATGTCCGGCACGGGCTGTGCGGGCGGCAGCGGCGACATCCCCTTCTTCCCGTACGCCGGCGAGGTCAAGTCATCCCCGGCGAGCGACACCAAGGACGAGGTGTACGCGGCCGGCTTCGCGCACACCGACGAGACCGCCGAGCCCGGCCACTACAAGGTCGGCCTCGCCTCCGGCGTCACCGCCGACCTCACCGCGACCGCGCGCACCGGCTCGGGCCGCTTCACCTTCCCCGCCGACAAGCCCGCCTCACTGCTGGTGCGCAGCGCGAACTCCGAGGTCGGTTCGACCGATTCGACCCTGAAGATCGACCCGGCGACCCGTACCGTCTCCGGGTCCGTCACCTCCGGGAACTTCTGCGGCTACCTCGACCCCGAGGGCCAACGCGCCTACTACACGCTCTACTTCACCGCCCGTTTCGACCGCGACTTCAAGTCGACCGGCACCTGGCAGGACGACAGGCTGAGCCCGGGGTCCACGGAGGCGAGCGGCGGCACCGGCGGCTTCGCGAGCGGTGGCCGTCCCGTCTCGGGCAAGGGCGCGGGCGGCTATGTGGAGTTCGAGCCCGGCACCGACCCCGTGAACGTCAAGGTCGGCATCTCGTACGTCAGCCAGGCGGGCGCCGCCGCCAACCTCGCGGCCGAGAACCCGCCGTCCCGCTCCTTCGCCTCGGTCCAGGACGCCGCCCACCGCGCCTGGCGCGACCAGCTCGGCGCCATCAGGGTCGGCGGCGGCAGCGACACCGACCGCACCACCTTCTACACCGCGCTCTACCACGCCCTTCTGCACCCGAACGTCATCAGTGACGCCGACCGCAGATACCGGGGTCCCGACGACAAGGTCCATGTCGTCGCGCGCGGCCACCGGGCCCAGTACGGCACCTTCTCCGGCTGGGACGTCTACCGCTCCCAGGTCCAGCTGCTGACCCTGCTCAGCCCGGACACCGGCTCCGACATCGCGCAGTCGCTGCTCGAACTCGCCCGGCAGAACGGCGGCGTCTGGGACCGCTGGCTGCACGGCGCGAGCGGCACCCACGTCATGAACGGCGACCCGTCCCCGACCGCGCTCGCCGGCATCCGGGCCTTCGGCGGCACCGACTTCGACCTGCGCGGCGCGCTGGACTCGCTGGTCGAGGCGGCGACCGTGCCGACCGAGGGCGACCTCTCCTCCTCGGGCAAGCCGGTCCTGTCCGTAGGACAGCGGCCGTCGCTGGACAAGTACCTCAAGCAGCACTACATGCCGTCCGTGTCCAACGCCTGGGGCGGCGCCGCCGAGACCCTCGAGATGTCCGGCGCCGACTTCGCGCTCTCCCAACTCGCCACGGCGGCGGGGAAGAAGCAGACGGCCGCCGACTTCGCCCGGCGCTCCCAGTGGTGGCAGAACAACTTCAACATCGCGGCCGACCCGAGCGGTGGCTACGTCGCGGGCCGCAAGGCGGACGGCAGCTGGGTCACCGGCTTCACCCCGGCGACCGGCAACGGATTCGTGGAGGGTACGGCTGCCCAGTACACCTGGATGGTGCAGCACAACCCGGCCGGGCTCTTCGCCGCGATGGGCGGCCGGGACAAGGCACTCGACCGTCTCGACGCCTTCTTCCACAACGCCGACGGCAGCTGGGCCTTCTCGGGCAGCGGCGGCGACAAGTCGGAGCTGGACAACGAGCCGTCGATCAACGTGCCCTACCTGTACGCCTACGCGGGCGCGCCCTACAAGACGCAGGAGACCGTCCGCGCCGCGATGAACGGGCTGTGGTCCTCCCAGCCGGGCGGCATCCCCGGGAACGACGACCTCGGGGAGATGTCGTCCTGGTACGTCTTCTCCGCGCTCGGCATGTATCCGCAGGTTCCTTCCCGCGCCGAACTCGTCCTCGCCTCACCGCTGTTCACGCGGGTGGAGATCAACCGGCCCGGCGGCAACGACATCGAGATCCGGGCGAACGGCGCCGCCGCGGACGCCCCGTACGTGCAGTCGCTGAAGGTGGACGGCCGTACCAGCGACCGCCCTTGGCTGCCCGCCTCCTTCGTCCGCGACGGCGGCACGCTCGACTACACCCTCTCCGGTACCCCGAACCGCACCTGGGGCAGTGACCCGGCGGCCGCCCCGCCGTCCTTCCGTGAGGGCGAGCGGCCGTACCAGATCGGTGTCGGCCCGACCACGGCGACGCTCGCACCCGGCGGCAGCACGAAGCTCGACATCCGTGCCCTCGCGCTGAGCGGCGGCACCGGCCCCGAGGTCCGCTTCAAGGTGGACACCCCGGCCGGAGTGACCGCGACCCCCGCCGAGGGCACCGTGACCGACGGCGCCCAGGAGATCACCCTGTCCGCCGGTGACACCGCCCAGCAGGGCTTCTACGACGTCAAGGTCACCGTGACGTCGGCCGCCACCTCGTACGAACAGCCGGTCGCCCTGACCGTCGCGGCGCCCGGCTCTCTCCTGGCCGCCTACAACAACACCGGTGTCTCCGACGACACCGGTGACCACGACGAGGCCGACTACGACGGCGGCGGCTGGAGCTACTCCCGTCAGGCCCTCGCCGCCGGAGGCCTGACCCCCGGCACCCAGGGCACCGTGGACGGCCTCACCTACACCTGGCCCGACTCGCCCACCGGCCGCCCCGACAACGCCTCGGCGACCGCCCAGACCATCGAACTCGCCCACCCGGCCGACCGGTTGTCCTTCATCGGCAGCGCGGTCAACGGCAACCAGCAGACCCATGCGACCGTCACCTACACCGACGGCAGCACGGACTCCGTCGACCTCTCCTTCACCGACTGGACCGTCGGCGGCGGAGGCGGCACCGTCCAGTACGGCAACGAGATCGTCGCCAGGACCGCGTACCGCAATGTCGCGGGCGCCGACAAGGACCCGGTGGCGACGTACGTCTTCGCCACCAAGCCCTTCCAGGCCCCGTCCGGCAGGACCGTCAGGAGCGTCAAGCTGCCGGACAACGCCGACCTGCACGTGTTCACCCTCGCGGTGAGCTGAGACCTTCGCAGGAGGGCCGGTCCTGTCGCTCGTCAGCGGGGGCAGGGCCGGCCCGCGCGGGCGGACGCGTCGGCCGGGGTGCTGATGCCGTCGAGCTTGTCCCGGGTCCGGGCGAGGCCGCTGATCCGCACACGTACTTGCCTCTGACGTCAAGGCCAGGTTTTGGCGTAGCCCGCGAACGGCCCGATACGGAGTCCTCACGGGAGTCAGCATGAAGATCCACGGGTTCCACCGCCCTCGTCACCGGTGCCAATCGCGGCATCGGCCGTCACTTCGCCCTGCAGTCGCTGGAGCGGGGCGCGGCGAAGGTCCACGCGACGGCGCGCACCCCCGAACCCGGGGACCTCCCCGGTGCGGAGGTGCTGCGGCTGGACATCACCGACCCGGCGTCGGCCGAAGCCGCGGCGGCCGCGCAGGACGTCACTCTGCTGGTCGACAACGCGGGCAGCAACACGTACGCGAACCTCGTGACCGGCGACCTCGACGCGATCCGCACGGAGATGGACACGCACTTCTACGGGACGCTGGACATGATCCGCGCCTTCGCTCCGATGCCGGCCGCGGGCGGCGGTGGGGCCGTCCTCAACGTCCTGTCGGCCATGTCCTGGTTCTCCTACGACTACTCCAACGCCTACGGTGCCGCGAAGGCCGCCGAACGGAGTCTGACCAACGCCGTCCGCCTCGAACTGCACGGCCAGGGGACCCAGGTCACCGGCCTGCACCTGGGATCCGCCGACACCGACATGACGGCGCACTACGAGGGCGGGAAGTCCGACCCCGCGGACGTCGTCCGTGCCGCGCTCGATGTTGTGGAGGCCGGCCGTTTCGAGGTCCTGGCCGACGAGTGGAGCGCCGGCATCAAGGGCTCCCTCGCCGGCGACCCGGGCGAGTTCCACACGCTGCCCCAGGCCGGCTGAGCCCGGGCCGCACAGCAGGGCGGGCGCGGAGAGTGATCTGCGCGCCCGCCCCGCCCACGTGAGGGTGTCAGCCCAGCAGTTCCACCTCCGCGAGCGTCGCCTCGCTGTCGAGGACCAGGCGGTAGTGCGTGTACGAGCCCGGATGCGCGACCGAGAACACCCGGGTCTGCTTGTCCCAGGTGAAGGACTCGCCGGAGCGCTTGTCGAGGTCGGTCCACGTGGTGCCGTCGGATGAGCCCTGCAGGACCCAGCCGCCCGGCGCCCTGGTGCGGTCCGAGGACGAGGTCAGGGTGTACTGAACTCCCCTCGCCGCGGCGGACGTCGGCAGGTCGACCGAGGTGACCGTGGCGTCCGTCGCCGAGGTGTTGTCGAAGAGCGCGCCGTCACCCTTGAGGACGTCCGCACGGGGCGTGGGCACCTTGTCGTCCTCGGTGATCGACACGGGCGCCGCGTCCTTGCCCGTGCCCCACGACGACGGCTCGGAGCCCATGTCGAACTCCAGCACACCACCACGGGAGATGAGCGAGTGGGGGAGCGAAGTCGACGTCCAGCGCTCGCCGTTGAACTTCACGCCCTGCACGTACACGTTCTTCGCGCTGTTCTTCGGCGCCTTGACGACCAGGTCCTTGCCGTTCTCCAGGTGGACGGTCACCTTGGTGAACAGCGGGGAGCCGATGGCGTATTCGCCGCTTCCCATCACCAGCGGGTAGAAGCCGAGCGAGGAGAAGAGGTACCAGGCGGACTGCTCGCCGTTGTCCTCGTCGCCGTGGTAGCCCTGCCCGATCTCGCTGCCGGTGTAGAGACGGGAGAGGACCTCGCGGACGTTCTTCTGCGTCTTCCAGGGCTGACCCGCCGCGTCGTACATGTAGTTCACGTGGTGGGCCACCTGGTTGGAGTGCCCGTACATGCCCATGCGTACGTCACGGGCCTCGGTCATCTCATGGATGACCCCACCGTAGGAGCCCACGAAGTCCGGCGAGGCCGTCTCGGGGGTGGCGAAGTACGCGTCGAGCTTCTGGGCCAGCCCGCTCCGGCCGCCGTACAGGTTGGCGAGGCCCCGTGAGTCCTGCGGCGCGGTGAAGGCGTACCCCCATCCGTTGGTCTCGGTGTAGTCGTAGCCCCACACACGCGGGTCGTACTTCGAGGAGTCGAGGCGCCAGTTGCCCTGTGCGTCGCGGCCCTGGAAGAACCCGGCCTTCGAGTCGAAGAGGTTCACATAGTCCTGGGCCCGGTTGAGGAAGTACGCGGACTCCTCCTTGTAGCGCTTCTTGCCGGTCTTCCTGTAGAGGGCCTGGCCCATCTCGGCGATGCCGTAGTCGTTGACGTATCCCTCCATGGCCCACGACAGGCCCTCGCCGGTGTCGGTGCTGGTGTAGCCGAGGAAGGGGGAGGTCGACATGCCCTTGCGGCCCACGCCGGAGGCCGGCGGGACGACGGTGGCGTTCTTGAGGGCGGCGTCGTACGCCGCCTCCGCGTCGAAGTTCACGCCCTTGACGTACGCGTCCGCGAACGCCACGTCCGAGGAGGTGCCGGTCATCAGGTCCGCGTATCCGGGGGAGGACCAGCGCGAGGTCCATCCTCCGTCCTTGTACTGCTGCACGAAACCGTCGACCATCTCGCCCGCCTGAGAGGGCGTCAGGAAGGAGTACGCCGGCCAGGTCGTCCGATAGGTGTCCCAGAAGCCGTTGTTGACGTACACCTTGCCGTCGACGATCTTCGCCCCGGTGTGGGTGGGGGTGTCAGGGCCGGGCATCGCGGAGAAAGGCGAGGCGTACTGGTACTTCGAACCGACCTTCTCGAAGCCTGAGTTGGGGTACAGGTACAGCCGGTACATGCTGGAGTACAGCGTGGTCAGCTGGTCCGGTGTCGCGCCCTCGACCTCGACCTTGCCGAACAGCTTGTCCCACGTCTTGCGCGCCCGCTCCTTGACCGTCCCGAACGACGTGCCGTCGGGGATCTCCTGGCGCAGGTTGTCCTTGGCCTGGTCGATGCTGATGAGGGAGGTCGCCAGGCGCAGGGTGACCGTGTGGTCGGCGCCGGGCTTGAACTTCAGGTACCCCTTGACGCCGGACGAGCCGCCGTCCGTCACCGGCGCGTCGAACACCCCGTAGACGAAGAGCCGGGTCGCACCCGTCGACAGCCCGGACTTCACGTCCGAGTAACCGGTGACGATCCCGTTGTCCTTGTCCAGCGTGAGGCCCGCCTGCTCGGTCACGTTGTCGAAGAGCACGCTCGCGTCCTCACCCGGATAGGTGAAGCGCAGGGCCGCCGCGTGGTCGGTGGGCGCCATCTCCGCCCTGAGACCGTTCTCGAAGGTCACCCCGTAGTAGTACGGGCGGGCGGTCTCGTTCTCGTGCCGGAAGGCGAGCGCGCGGGCGGTGCGGCCGGTGTCGGGGGTGCCTGAGGCGGCCGAGGGCATCACCTGGAAGGTCTGCCGGTCACCCATCCAGGGGCTCGGCTCGTGGCTCGCGCTGAACGCCTGGATGGTCGGCAGGTTGTCCGCGTTGTTGGCGCGTGCGTAGTCGTACAGCCAGCTCAGCGAGCCCGCGTTGGTGACCGGCGTCCAGAAGTTGAAGCCGTGGGGGAGGGCCGTCGCCGGGAAGTCGTTGCCGCGTGAGAAGCCGCCGCTGGAGTTGGTGCCGCGGGTCGTCAGCGCGTAGTCGGCCAGATGCGCCTTGGGCTTCTCGGGGGCCGCGGTCTTCAGTGCCACGTCGTCGAGCCAGCCGCGGAACCTCGCAGGGCCCTGGGGGGAGTCGTACGCGAGGAGTATCCGGTCGACGGTCTTCCCGGCCGCGACCGAACCGATCCGCGAGGCGACGTTGTTCCACTGGTTGACGTACAGCACCTTGGCCGCGCCCTGCCCCTGCGGCGTCAGCGTGAACCCGTGCTGGTCGACCGCGTTCAGGTCACTCAGATAGGTGCCGTCCGTGAACGCCAGGTCCACCGCCACGTTCGTGGCGTCGTAGTCCCGGTCACCGTCCGCCATCGACGGGAAGATCCGGTACGACAGCTCGGTGTCGCGTCCGACGCCCACGTTGACGTCGAAGACCTTGTTGTACGAGTACGCCCGGCCGTCCGCCTTGTGCGTACCGGCGTAGCGCAGGGCCCGCTTGCCCGTGAAGCCCGCGCCGGCCTTCGCGGTGGGGGAGCCGCTCGGGCCCCGGTCCACCAGCGAGAGCATGTCCTTGGGTGTCGGGTCGTCGCTCTGGCCCGTCGAGAACTGGACGTCGGCGAGCTGGAGGATGTCGCCGCCGTTGTTCTTGGTGACGTCGAGCCGGAAGTGCTCGTACTCGACGGGGCTCGCGATGTCGTACGACTTCGTCTGGAACCGCTCGCCGAAGGACTCACCGGAACGGCTGTCGAGGCTCTTCCAGTCCTTGCCGTCCGTGGAGCCCTGGAGGGTCCAGTCCTGGGGGTCGCGCTCGTCGTGGTCGTTGGCCGACGTCAGCGCGTACGTGACGACCTTGACCGGGGCGTCGAAGTCGAACTCCGCCCAGCCGGTCGGCTCGAAGGTCAGCCACTTGGTGCTCGACTCGCCGTCGACGAGGTTCTCCTTCACCTCGCCCGCGCCGGTGTTCTCGCCGCTCGCGCTGACGTCCGTGACGTGGTCGGTGACATTGCCCGGGATGCCGGTGCTGTAGCCGCCGTCGACGCCCGACGCGCGCTTTGCCCCGTCTGCTCCGGTGTCCACCGTGTTGAGCCAGGTCGGTGCCGGATCGCCTGATTCGAACGAGGATGCGAACTCGCGATCGGTGGACGCCGTTTGGGCCGGAAGGGCAATCGCCGTGCCCTGCGAGGCCACTACCAGAGAAAGCGCTACCACCCCCATTATCGTTGAGGAACTCCATCTGAGCCGAGCCGAAGAACTCCGTCTGTACCGAGCTCTGTGCTGCATGCGCGAGCACCCTCCCTGGCCCTGGACAACGTTGTCAGATTTGCTGCGCAAGGACCAGTAGGGAGTCAAGTTGTCAGTGGTGTCAAGGGTGTTGGGTGTGGTGTCCGGGGTGAATATCGTGCGACGAGCTGCGCATTACTCCCATGGTGGGAGATTGGTGCCCTGTCGATCTTCCCCAGGGGAAGTCGCGGACGCCCCATATTTCCGCGAGGTCTCAACTCGGAAAAGACCCGCGGGTAAACCCGCTTTCGATCTTGCTCCGTTGACGGGAAGTGGACTATACCTGTCGGCACCCGCCCAGCCGATCGACGGCCGCGGGCAGGCACGTCCCGGGGGGAATCGGGCGTCGGCGGCCAGTGTGACGGGCAGGGATCGCCGCGTTGACCGACTGAATCCCTCACGCACGACCCCAGCTTGACCTAACCGCGGTGCCGGGGAGGATCCGGTTCACCGCCTGAGTCCTGGAGAAGGCGAGGACTTGAGCATGGGATCCACTTCCGCCGAGAACAGCAACACCGAGGGTGTCGGACGCCGCGACCTGATCAAGCGGTCCGCGGCGCTCGGCCTGATTTCCGTACCGACGATGAGCTTTTTGTCCGCTTGCGCGAGCAGCGACAGCGGTTCCGGTGACAAGGCCAAGGCCGGCAAGAAGACCACGAAGAACCCG
This sequence comes from Streptomyces sp. NPDC007095, assembly GCF_040634475.1. Lineage (NCBI taxonomy): Bacteria > Bacillati > Actinomycetota > Actinomycetes > Kitasatosporales > Streptomycetaceae > Streptomyces > Streptomyces sp. NPDC007095. The sequence continues at coordinate 20,147 of NZ_JBEYFS010000149.1, read as the reverse complement.
CTGGGCGTCAACGAGACGGCCCCGCTCGCTGTCGTCATCTTCGACGGCGGATTCGGTACGAAGTACGCGACCGACGCCAACGCCCAGTACAAGACGGCCTACCCGAAGGCCAAGGTCGACTTCCATGCGACCCAGAAGATCCAGTCCGAACTGCAGCCCAAGTTCAACGGCGGCACCCCGCCGGACCTGATCGACAACTCCGGTGCCCAGCAGATGGACATGGGCGTGCTCGTCGGCAAGAAGCAGCTCACCGACCTGACTCCGCTCCTCGACGCGCCGTCCATCGACGACCCGTCGAAGAAGGTCCGCGACACGCTGCGCCCTGGCATCGTCGAGATGGGCCAGTTCGACGGCGCGCCGGTCTGGATCATGTACTACGCCTACACCGTCTACGGCGTCTGGTACTCGCAGACCGCCCTCGACAAGCTCGACGCGACGTACCCCGAGACCTGGGACGCGATGCTCGCGCTGTGCGAGAAGGCGAAGAAGAAGGGCATGGCCGGCTGGACGTACGCGGGCAAGTACCCGTACTACCTGCCGTTCTCGCTCTACCCCTTCATCGCCAAGATCGGTGGCCGTGAGGTTCTCGACAAGATCGACAACCTGGAGCCCAACGCCTGGAAGGACCCGGCCGTCAAGTCCGCGTTCGAGGCGTACTACGAGCTCTACAAGAAGGGTTACATCCTCCAGGGCACCCCGGGCATCGACCACATCCAGTCGCAGACCGCCTGGGCCAAGGGCAAGGCGCTCTTCATCCCGAACGGTTCCTGGGTGGAGAACGAGTCCGCGAACGTCATCCCGAAGGACTTCAACCTGGCCGTCAGCGGCCCGACCGGCCTGGACAGCTCCGACAAGATGCCGTTCGGCACCATCTGGGCCTCCGGCGGCGAGCCGTTCATCGTGCCGGCCAAGGCGAACAACCCCGAGGGCGGCATGGAGCAGCTGCGCATCATGCTCAGCGAGGCCTCGTCGAAGAACTTCACCAGCCAGGTGAAGTCGCTGACCGCCTACAACGGCGGCACCGACGGCATCACGCTGACGCCGGGCCTCAAGTCCGGTGTCGCGGCCCTGGAGAAGGCCGGGACCAACGTGGTCAACCCGCGGCTCCAGGACTGGTACGTGAAGCTTCAGAAGGAGCAGATCGGTGTCGCCGGTCTCGGCGAGATGATGGCTGGGCGGCTGACCCCGGCCGAGGCCATCAAGAAGATCCAGGGCTACGCGGACGCGGCGGCCAAGGACCAGTCCATCAAGCACTACAAGCACCAGTAGCGGCGCGTGTCCACGCGTCGCCGGCGGCGGCATCCGCGAAACGATCGGGGTCGGTAACCATGCAACACGGCAAGTACCGGTTCATTGTGGGGTTTTTGGTGGCCCCCTTGGCGTTGTACGCGATCTTCGTGATCTGGCCCTTCGTCCAGGCCATCTACTACTCGTTCACGGACTGGACCGGTCTGAGCCCCGACTTCAAGATGGTCGGTTTCGCCAACTACACCAGAATGCTGCACGACGACATCTTCTGGAAGTCGTTGCAGCACAGCCTGTTGTTCGCGTTGCTGCTGCCGCTGGTGACGCTGGGCCTCGCGCTCTTCTTCGCCTTCATGCTCAATGTCGGTGGGCGGCGCCGAAAAGGCGCCGCCATCACCGGAGTGCGCGGTTCGGGATTCTACAAAATCGCCTATTTCTTCCCACAGGTGCTGTCGATCGCGATCGTCTCCCTGCTTTTCCAATTCGCCTACAACCCCAACGACGGCGTCATCAACGGGACGCTGAAGGCCATCGGCCTCGGCAGCGTCCAGCCGGACTGGCTGGGCGACCCGAACCTCGCCCTGTGGTGTGTGATGGCGGTGCTGCTGTGGAGCACGGTCGGGTTCTTCGTCGTGCTGTTCTCGGCGGGCATGGCGTCGATTCCGAAGGACTTCTACGAGGCCGCGCTGCTCGACGGCGCGAGCCGCGCCACCACCTTCTTCAAGATCACCCTTCCGCTGCTCTGGGACACCGTGCAGTCGGGCTGGGTGTACATGGGGATCCTGGCGCTCGGCGCCGAGGCGTTCGCCGCCGTGCAGATCATGACCGTGGGCCCCGGCGGCCCCGACTACTCGACCACGGTCCTTCCGCTGTACGTGTACCAATCGGCGTTCCGTGACGCGAACGCCGCCTACGCCACCACGATCGGTGTCGCGCTCCTCATCGTCACGCTGCTGTTCGCGGCGATCGTGATGCGACTGGGCCGGCGCGAGCGGTTGGAGTTCTAACATGAAGACCACTGACATCCCGCCGCCCGCGGAACCGGTCGAGGACCGTCCTCAGGCGGTGAAGGAGAAGGCGCCGCCGGAAAAGGCGAAGAGCAGTGAGGGCGGCATTCTCAACGCCTTCTCGCACGGCATTCTCATCATCTGGGCGATCATGGTCGTGCTGCCCCTGCTGTGGGCGGTGATGACGTCTTTCAAGGACGACGACTCCATTTTCAGCTCGCCCTGGTCGCTGCCGGACAAACTGCACTTCGACAACTGGTCACGCGCGTGGTCGCAGGCGCACATGAGCGACTACTTCGGCAACACGCTCATCGTGGTGGGATTCTCGCTGGCCGGTACGCTCGTGCTCGGCTCGATGGCGGCGTACGTCCTCGCCCGATTCGAGTTCCCGGGCAACCGTTTCATCTACTTCCTCTTCGTCGGAGGAATGAGTTTCCCGATCATGCTGGCCCTGGTGCCGTTGTTCTACGTCCTGAACAACATGAGTCTGCTGAACACGCTGCCGGGTCTGATCCTCGTCTACATCGCCTACTCGCTGCCGTTCACGGTCTTCTTCCTGACCTCGTTCTTCAGGACGCTGCCGACCTCGATCGCCGAGGCGGCGTTCGTCGACGGCGCCTCGCACACCCGGACCTTCTTCCAGATCATGCTGCCGATGGCCAAGCCGGGTCTGGTCAGCGTCGGGATCTTCAACTTCCTGGGTCAGTGGAACCAGTACATGCTCCCGACGGTGCTGAACACCGATCCCGACAAGAAGGTCCTCTCCCAGGGCCTCGTCGAGCTGGCGACCAGCCAGGGCTACAAGGGCGACTGGTCGGGCCTCTTCGCGGGCCTGGTGATGGCCATGCTCCCCGTGCTGGCCGCGTACATCATCTTCCAGCGACAGGTGGTACAGGGGCTGACGGCGGGGGCTCTCAAGTAGGCCGAGTGAGGTGACGGCCAAAGCCGTCGAACGCCGAGAGCTCCCCGGAGTGCGTAATCCCCTCCGAAAGTATGTGATCCCCTCCGAATGATACGGAGGGGATCACGCGTACTCGGTCCCGCACATTCGGCTCCACATATCCGGTCCCGGCTGCTCGGTCCCGCCTATTCGGTCCCGCATTTCCCCGGTCCCCCCAAACGGCTCAACCGGCACGAAGGGGTTCCGCGGGAGCCATGCCCGGCGGGGCGGCGTCGTGGTCTTGATCTTGTAGGCCGGGGGGCGGTGACAACTTGTAATCAGTCGGGGTGTGACCTGGGCCATAGAGGGATCTACGCCACAGTCTGTCCCGCACACGTGTGCTCATCCGCGCCGGATGCAGCTCAACCTCTTGACGGGAGGTAACCCAAACAGCTCAGCTTAGAGTTCACTAGTTGGACATAGGCGGGGCCTCATCGTGGCGGCCTCGTACGCGGGAGGTCGTCGTGGAGACTCCGGGGTCGCAGTCGTCGCTGCACCGAGCCAATCTGGAGCGCGTCGTACGTGCGGTGCGCCTTGCCGGTTCGCTCACGCAAGCGGAGATCGCGAGGACGACGGGCCTCTCCGCCGCGACCGTTTCCAATATCGTCCGGGAGCTCAAGGACGGCGGAACGGTCGAGGTCACCCCCACTTCGGCGGGTGGCCGCAGGGCTCGCAGCGTGTCCCTGAGCGGTGACGCCGGCATCGTCATCGGCGTCGACTTCGGCCATACGCATCTGCGCGTCGCGGTCGGGAACCTCGCCCACCAGGTGCTGGCCGAGGAGTCCGAGCCGCTGGACGTGGACGCGAGCGCCGCACAGGGCTTCGACCGGGCGGAAGAGCTGGTCAGCCGCCTGATCGCGGCGACCGGGGTGGACCGGTCCAAGATCGCGGGGGTGGGGCTCGGCGTGCCCGGTCCCATCGACGTGGAGTCGGGGACCCTGGGGTCCACCGCGATCCTGCCGGGCTGGACCGGCGCGAAGCCCGCCGAGGAGCTGCGGGGGCGGCTCGGCGTGCCCGTGTACGTGGACAACGACGCCAACCTGGGTGCGCTCGGCGAGCTGGTCTGGGGCAGTGGGCGCGGGGTCAAGGACCTGGCCTACATCAAGGTCGCGAGCGGTGTCGGCGCCGGACTGGTGATCGACGGCAAGATCTACCGCGGACCCGGTGGCACTGCGGGTGAAATCGGGCACATCACTCTTGATGAATCCGGGCCCGTCTGCCGCTGTGGCAATCGGGGCTGCCTGGAGACCTTTGCGGCGGCGCGCTATGTGCTGCCGCTTCTGCAGTCCAGTCACGGCACGGACCTGACCATGGAAGGCGTCGTCAGGCTGGCCCGCGAGGGCGATCCGGGCTGCCGTCGGGTGATCGCCGACGTCGGCCGTCATATCGGGAGCGGGGTCGCGAATCTCTGCAACCTGCTGAACCCGAGTCGGGTGGTTCTCGGCGGCGACCTCGCCGAGGCCGGTGAGCTCGTTCTCGGACCCATCAGGGAGTCGGTCGGCCGGTATGCGATCCCCAGTGCCGCACGTCAACTCTCGGTGCTGCCAGGGGCACTTGGCGGTCGCGCGGAGGTTCTCGGGGCCCTCGCTCTCGCGCTCAGCGAGATGGGTGATTCGACCCTTTTGGACGGATCGCTGTCTGCGGCCACCCCTGCCTTCACTTAGAGAACGCATGGCACCGTTGCCATCTCGTTAAGTATTTACTTCTTGACGTCGCACGCGTGGCCGAGTTGACTTCCAGCCACCTCGGCCGCAACGACGCGGCCTCGTCAGGGAGGTTTCAAGAGTGAACACGCGTATGCGTCGTGCCGCGTTTGCCGTTGCCGCTGGTGCGATGGCCGTTTCGCTGGCTGCTTGTGGCAGTGCCAAGGAGTCCGGTGGCAGCAAGAGCGACAGCTCCAGCTCCGCCAAGAAGGGCGACGCGATCAAGGTCGGCCTGCTCCTTCCCGAGAACCAGACCGCGCGTTACGAGAAGTTCGACAAGCCCTTGATCGAGAAGAAGGTCCAGGAGCTGACGAACGGCAAGGGCACGGTCCAGTACGCCAACGCCAAGCAGGACGCCACCACGCAGGCCCAGCAGGTCGAGACGATGATCACCGACAAGGTGGACGTCCTGATCGTCGACGCTGTGGACTCCGCGGCCATCAAGAACTCGGTCCAGAAGGCAAAGGACGCCGGCATCCCCGTCGTCGCCTACGACCGTCTCGCGCAGGGTCCGATCAGCGGCTACACGTCGTTCGACAACACGACCGTCGGCAAGACCCAGGGTGAGGCCCTCCTCACCGCGCTCGGCTCCAAGGCCAAGTCCGGCAAGATCGTGATGATGAACGGGTCGTCCACCGACCCGAACGCCGCCCAGTTCAAGGCCGGTGCCCACTCCGTGCTCGACGGCAAGGTGAACGTCGGCAAGGAGTACGACACCAAGGACTGGAAGCCGGAGAACGCCAACGCCAACATGGAGGGCGCCATCTCCGCCCTCGGCAAGAAGAACATCGTCGGCGTCTACTCCGCCAACGACGGCATGGCCGGCGGTATCATCACCGCCCTGAAGGCCGCGGGCATCTCCGTCCCGGTCACCGGCCAGGACGCCGAGCTCGCGGGTGTGCAGCGCATCATCACCGGTGAGCAGTACATGAGCGTCTACAAGCCCTACCCGCAGGAGGCGAACGCCGTCGCCGAGATGGCCGTCGCGATCGCTCAGGGCAAGTCGCTCGACTCCATCGCCAAGGACAAGGTCGACAGCCCGACCGACAAGGCGATCCCCTCGGTCATCGTCCCGGTCGTCTCGCTGACCAAGGCCAACATCAAGGACACCGTCCTCAAGGACGGCATCTACACGGTGAGCGACATCTGCACGAGCGCCTACAAGGCCAAGTGCGACGCGCTCGGCATCAAGTAGTCCGAGCAACTGAAGTAGCCGCCGCAAGTCTCTATCCACGTACGGGAATTCGTTCTTGAATTTCCGTACGGGACTTGCGTCATCGAAGCCCCTCCGGCGCCCCGCATCCATCAGCCCCGCAAAGCTAGGGCGGGGCGCCGGACGGAACACCCCCTCCACAAACTTCTGCACAACCTCCCGCCGGGTCAGGCGGCGAAGGAGATGGTTCACGTGTCCGCTACGCCTGTCCTGGCGTTGCGCGGGGTCTCCAAGCGATTCGGTGCCGTCCAGGCGCTCACCGATGTAGAGCTTGAGGTCCACGCCGGTGAAGTGGTCGCCCTGGTGGGCGACAACGGCGCCGGAAAGTCCACGCTGGTGAAGACGATCGCCGGCGTGCACCCCATCGATGAGGGCGCCATCGAGTGGGACGGCAAGACCGTCCACATCAACAAGCCGCAGGACGCCCAGGGCCTCGGTATCGCGACCGTGTACCAGGACCTGGCGCTGTGCGACAACATCGACGTCGTCGGCAACCTCTACCTGGGCCGGGAGCTGAAGAAGCGCGGCATCCTGGACGAGGTCGAGATGGAGCGCCGCTCCCGCGAGCTGCTGGACACGCTGTCCATCCGTATCCCCAGCGTCCGCATCCCGATCGCCTCGCTCTCCGGCGGTCAGCGCCAGACCGTGGCGATCGCCCGCTCGATGCTCGGCGAGCCCAAGCTCGTCATCCTCGACGAGCCCACCGCGGCCCTCGGTGTCGAGCAGACCGCCCAGGTGCTCGACCTCGTCGAGCGGCTGCGCGAGCGCGGTCACGCGGTCATCCTCATCAGCCACAACATGGCGGATGTGAAGGCCGTGGCCGACAAGGTCGCCGTCCTGCGCCTCGGGCGCAACAACGGCATCTTCGAGGTCAAGTCGACCTCGCAGGAAGAGATCATCTCCGCCATCACGGGCGCCACGGAGAACGCCGTGACCCGTCGTGCGGCGCGCAGCAATGGGGAGGCTCAGAAGTGAGCATCGACAAGACCTCTGAGACCCCTGAGGACCACGTCGTGGAGAACCCCGAGGCGGCCGCCGCGGCGGTCACCGCGGTCGACCCCCGGCTCCTCGTGCGCGAGCAGGGCTTCGGGGGCTACGCCTCCGAGTTCAAGCGCAAGATGAAGGCCGGTGACCTGGGTTCCATCCCGGTCGTCCTCGGCCTGGTCATCATCTGGATCATCTTCCAGAGCCTGAACTCCAACTTCCTCACCGCGGGCAACCTGTCCGACATCTCCGTCGCCATGGTCGGCACGGGCATGATCGCCGTCGGTATCGTCTTCGTACTGCTGCTCGGTGAGATCGACCTGTCGGTCGGCTCTGTCTCCGGTGTCGCCGGCGCCGCGTTCGCGGTGCTGAACGTCACGCACGGCATGAACGAGTATCTGGCCTTCGTGCTGGCCATCCTCACCGGCACGGTCGCGGGCGCGCTCCACGGCTTCGTGTTCGCGCGCATCGGTGTGCCGGCCTTCGCCGTCACTCTGGCGGGTCTGCTGTTCTGGAACGGCTTCATGCTCCAGATCCTGGGCAGCAACGGCACCATCAACCTGGACAGCAACGGTCTCGTCGCCAAGCTGACCAGCTACTACTTCACCGATGTCGCCGCCGCCTACGCGCTCGCCATCGGCGTCACCGCCGTGTTCTTCCTCAGCTCCTTCTACGGCAACAAGCGCCGCGAGGCCGCGGGCGTGCCGTCCCGGCCGCTGAGCGAGACCATCCTGCGCACCGCGCTGCTGGCGGTCGTCGCCTTCGCCGTGGCGATCACCTACAACCAGTACAAGGGCCTTCCGCTGGCCGTGGTGATCTTCATCGCGGTGCTGCTGATCACGGACTTCGTGCTGCGCCGGACCGCGTACGGCCGGAAGATCTTCGCGCTCGGTGGCAGCGTCGAGGCCTCCCGGCGCGCCGGTATCAACGTGGAGATGGTGCGGATCTCGGTCTTCGCGATCTCCGGTACGTTCGCCGCCATCGGCGGTCTGTTCATCGCCTCGAAGATCGCCTCCGCCAACCAGGGCGCGGGCGCCGGTGACCTTCTGATGAACGCGATCGCCGCCGCGGTCATCGGCGGCACCAGCCTCTTCGGTGGTCGCGGTCGTACGTGGAACGCGCTGCTGGGTGTACTGGTGATCGTGTCCATCCAGTACGGTCTGGCGCTGCAGGGCATCGCGTCGCCGATCCAGTACATGATCACCGGTGGTGTGCTTCTCGCCACGGTCGTCATCGACGCCGTCACCCGCAAGACGCAGAAGACCGCCGGTCGCGCGTAGCGGTCGTCGGGGTGCTGCCGCACCCTCTCTGAACCTGTGCCCGGTACCAATGGCGGTGCCGGGCACAGTCATGTCCTGGCGGAACATTAGACTCGACAGGCCCGGCAAAGCTCGAACAGCTCTACTGCAAGGAGGCACGGGTGCCGCTGCTGACCCGCATCACGGGACCGCGCGATCTGGACCGGCTCAGCCTGGAGCAGCTGGACCAGCTGGCCGGCGAGATCAGGACCTTTCTCGTCGACGCGGTCTCCAAGACAGGCGGCCACCTCGGCCCCAATCTCGGTGTCGTGGAGCTCACCATCGCCCTGCACCGCGTCTTCGAGTCGCCGAAGGACAGGGTGCTGTGGGACACCGGTCACCAGTCCTACGTCCACAAGCTGCTCACCGGCCGTCAGGACTTCTCGAAGCTGAAGATGAAGGGCGGCCTGTCCGGCTACCCCTCGCAGGCCGAGTCCGAGCACGACGTGATCGAGAACTCGCACGCCTCAACGGTCCTCGGCTGGGCCGACGGTCTGGCGAAGGCCAACGAGGTGCTCGACAGGAACGACCACGTGGTCGCCGTCATCGGTGACGGCGCTCTCACCGGCGGCATGGCCTGGGAGGCGCTCAACAACATCGCGGACGCCAAGGACCGCCACCTGGTCATCGTCGTCAACGACAACGAGCGTTCGTACGCCCCCACGATCGGTGGCCTCGCGAACCACCTGGCGACCCTGCGCACCACGGACGGCTACGAGCGCTTCCTCGCCCGTGGGAAGGACCTCCTGGAGCGCACGCCGGTCGTCGGCAGGCCGCTCTACGAGACCCTGCACGGCGCCAAGAAGGGCCTCAAGGACTTCATCGCCCCGCAGGGCATGTTCGAGGACCTGGGCCTGAAGTACGTCGGCCCGATCGACGGTCACGACATCGAGGCCCTGGAGTCGGCGCTGGCCCGCGCCAAGCGCTTCGGCGGCCCGGTCATCGTGCACTGTCTCACCGAGAAGGGCCGCGGCTACCAGCCCGCCCTGCAGGACGAGGCGGACCGCTTCCACGCCGTCGGCAAGATCCACCCCGACACGGGCCTGCCGATCGCCTCGTCCGGCGCCGACTGGACCTCCGTCTTCGGCGAGGAGATGGTCAAGCTCGGCCAGGAGCGCAAGGACGTGGTCGCCATCACGGCCGCGATGCTCCAGCCGGTCGGCCTCGACAAGTTCGCCAAGGCCTTCCCCAAACGCGTGTACGACGTCGGCATCGCGGAGCAGCACGGCGCCGTGTCGGCGGCGGGCCTGGCGACCGGCGGACTGCACCCCGTCTTCGCCGTCTACGCGACTTTCCTCAACCGTGCCTTCGACCAGGTCCTGATGGACGTGGCCCTGCACAAGTGCGGCGTGACGTTCGTGCTGGACCGCGCGGGCGTCACCGGTACCGACGGCGCCTCGCACAACGGCATGTGGGACATGTCGATCCTCCAGGTCGTGCCGGGCCTCAGGCTCGCCGCGCCGCGTGACGCCGACCAGGTCCGCGCCCAGCTGCGCGAGGCGGTCGACGTGACCGACGCGCCGACCGTGGTCCGCTTCTCCAAGGGCGCGGTGGGTCCGGCGGTGCCCGCGGTGGGCCGGATCGGCGGCATGGACGTGCTGCGTGAGCCGGGCACCGACGCGCCCGACGTGCTCCTCGTCTCCGTCGGCGCCCTCGCGCCGATGTGCCTGGAGATCGCCGGCCTCCTCGACCAGCAGGGCATCTCCACGACCGTCGTCGACCCGCGCTGGGTCAAGCCGGTCGACGAGGCCATGGCCCCGCTCGCCGAGCAGCACCGCGTGGTCGTCACCGTCGAGGACAACTCCCGGGTCGGCGGCGTCGGCTCGACGATCGCGCAGGCCCTGCGCGACGCGGGCGTCGACATCCCGCTGCGCGACTTCGGCATCCCGCCGCGCTTCCTCGACCACGCCTCGCGCGCCGAGGTCATGGCGGAGATCGGCCTGACCGCACCGGACATCGCCCGTCAGGTCACCGGTCTCGTCTCCAAGCTCGACGGCCGCTTCCCGGGGGCCGCCGCGCAGGCGGTGGACTCGGTGGAGCCCGCCCGCGACTGACGTACCACGGTCGAACGCAGGTCCATTGGGCCGGTTTCGCCACCCCGCACGGGTGGCGAAACCGGCCCATTCGCGTGAAGTCGACCGTACCCGGGCATGCGCGGTGCACGCCCCCTCGATCATGTCGAGGACGCCAAGCGTGGAGGTAGGCCAGTGAGCAGCACCCTCTTCAGGACGAAGAAGGTCGAACAGTCGATCTTGGACACTGAGGAGCCGGAGCACGCACTCAAGAAGTCGCTGTCGGCTCTGGACCTCACCGTCTTCGGCGTCGGTGTCATCATCGGCACCGGCATCTTCGTCCTCACAGGCAAGGTCGCCAAGGAGAACGCGGGACCCGCGGTCTCGCTGGCGTTCGTCGTCGCGGGTGTCGTCTGTGCCCTGGCGGCGCTGTGCTACGCGGAGTTCGCCTCCACGGTCCCGGTGGCGGGGTCCGCGTACACCTTCGCCTACGCCTCGCTCGGTGAGCTGCCCGCCTGGATCATCGGCTGGGACCTGGTGCTGGAGTTCGCGCTCGGTACGGCGGTGGTGGCCGTCGGCTGGTCGGGGTACGTGCGCTCGCTCCTGGACAACGCGGGCTGGCATCTGCCGGGTTATCTCAGCGGGCGTGAGGGGTCCTCCGGGTTCGGCTTCGACATCCTCGCCGCCGCGCTGGTGCTGGTGCTCACCGCCATCCTGGTCGTCGGCGTGAAGCTCTCCGCCCGCGTCACCACGGTCGTCGTCGCCATCAAGGTCACCGTCGTGATGATCGTGATCATCGCGGGTGCCTTCTTCATCGCGGGCGACAACTACAAGCCCTTCATCCCCACGGCGCAGGCCCAGGAGGCGGGCAGCAGCCTCAAGGCCCCGCTCGTCCAGCTCATCTTCGGCTACACACCCACCAACTTCGGCGTGATGGGCATCTTCACCGCCGCCTCCGTCGTCTTCTTCGCCTTCATCGGCTTCGACGTGGTGGCGACGGCCGCCGAGGAGACCAAGAACCCGCAGCGGGACATGCCGCGCGGCATCCTGGGCTCGCTCTTCATCTGCACCGCTCTCTACGTGGCCGTGTCGATCGTCGTCACGGGCATGCAGAGGTACGACCGGCTGTCCATCGACGCCCCGCTCGCCGACGCCTTCAAGGCGACCGGACACCCCTGGTACGCGGGTGTCATCAGCTTCGGTGCCGCCGTCGGTCTGACCACGGTCTGCATGATCCTGCTGCTCGGCCAGACCCGGGTCTTCTTCGCGATGAGCCGCGACGGACTGCTGCCGCGGTTCTTCTCCCGGGTCCACCCGAGGTTCCGCACCCCGCACCGGCCGACCATCCTGCTCGGCGTGATCATCGCGATCGTGGCGGGCTTCACCAGCCTCAGCGAACTGGCCGAACTGGTCAACATCGGTACGCTCTTCGCCTTCGTCGTCGTCGCGATCGGCGTCGTCATCCTCCGCCACACCCGCCCCGACCTGCACCGATCCTTCCGCACCCCGCTGGTCCCGCTCGTCCCGATCGTCTCCGTCCTCGCCTCGCTCTGGCTGATGCTCAACCTGCCCGCCGAGACCTGGCTGCGGTTCGCGATCTGGATGGTGATCGGCTTCGTCGTCTACTTCCTGTACGGCCGCTCGCACAGCCGTCTCGGGCAGCACGAGGAGGCGACCGAGGCCGCGGTGCACCCGCCGCGCCCCAACACCCAGTGATCGGCCCGTATTGATGCTCCGGCCCCGTATGTCCCGCTTCGGTGGAGACCGTGGGGCCGGATAGCGTGCACCGTATGCTCGCCGGGCTCCTGGAAACACCACGCTCCGTAGCCGCGTCACGGATGTCGGGCCCCGGCTACTGGAGACGGCTGCTGCCCGTCCTCGGGGTGCTCGTCTGCCTCACCAGGGCCCCCTCCTTCGTACGGCCGCTGTGGAACCCCGACGAGGGCTATCTCGCCGTACAGGCGCGGATACTGGCGGGCGGGGGAGAGCTGTACGAGACCGTCGTGGACCGCAAGCCGCCGCTCGTGCCGTGGCTGTACGAGGCGGCGTTCGCGGTGTTCGGCTCCGGTTCGCTGACGTCGGTGCGGGTCCTCGCGATCGTGGCCCAGCTGTCGACCGCCGTACTGCTGGCCTCGCTGGCCCGGCGCCGCTGGGGGGACCCGGCCGGGCGCACGGCCGGGGTGCTGTACGTGCTGGTCTCGATCGGACTCAACCCCGAGGACGCGCAGGCGGCGACCTTCGAGGTCTTCATGCTGCCCTGCACGACGGCCGCGATGTGGTGCGCCGACCGGCGCCGCTGGGGCGCCGCGGGGGTGGCCGTGGCCTGCTCCTTCCTCACCAAGCAGACCGGCGGGGTGGTGCTCGTGCCGGTGCTCTGGATGCTGTGGCGACAGGAGACGACCCCCCGAAGAGGCCTGCTGTGGCTGGGAGTTGGCGCGGTCGCCCCGGTCCTCGGCGCGGCGCTGCTCACCTCCCCGGCGGGATTCCTGTTCTGGACGGTCACCGGTTCGGGCTCCTACGTCTCCTTCGCGGGCTCCGAACTCCACGTCCTGTCACGGGGGTTGACCAACACGGGGGTCCTGGCGGCGGCGTGCGCGGGCCTGATCCCGCCGATCCTGCGGGCGCTGCGCGTGGCCCGCACCGGCGCGGCCGAACTCTGGCTGTGGCTCGGTTCGTCGGCGGTGGCGGTCCTGGTCGGCTTCCACTTCTTCGGCCACTACTACCTGCAACTCATCCCGTCCGTAGCCCTGTTGGCGACGGCCGCGCTCCAGGTCCTGCCCCGCGACCGCCTGATGACCGCCGTCCTCGCCTCGGCCTGCTGCTGTGCGCTGTTCCTGGCCTGGGGTCTGCTCGCGCCACGCCCCGAACTCGGCCACGCCCAGCGCCTCGCCGCGGCCCTGGACCACCGTACGGATCCCGGGGACCGCGTCCTGGTCTGGGGCATACACCCGGAGACGTACTGGCTGGCGAACCGGACCCCCGCCAGCCGCTATCTGACCGCCGGGCTCCTCACCAACTACAGCGGGGGCCGCGACGGTCCCCAGGTCGGCGAGAAGTACGCCGTCGAGGGCGCCTGGCCGGTGTTCCGCGCGGAGCTGACAGCCCACCCGCCGGCCCTCGTCGTCGACGACTCCCGGGGAAAGCCTTACACCCCCGACCGGGTCCGCTCGCTGCGCCGGCTGCTGGCCGAGGGCTACGAGGAGGCGGGCACGGTGGACGGGGCGGTGCTGTACACCCCCACGGGGCCGCCGGACTGACTCCGGGGCCCCGCCGCACACCCGGGCTCGCCGCACCCGCTCACCCGCCGACCTGCCCCGGCCCACCGGGCGCGCGCCCGCTCAGGACGGCCCCCGTACCGTCCGCGGGCCCGCCACCTCCGCGCCCGACTCGGTCACCCTGCGCCGCAGTTCACGGTCCGCCGTGATGACCAGGACCGGGCGGTCACCGGCCTCGGTCACCACCTCCACGATGCGGTCGTCGCCGCTGCCGGGTGCCTCGACGACCCGTACAGCGGGGACGGACTCCACACCCTTGGCCGCGCCCTCCACCACGAGGACCAGCTCCACCGGACCCTCGTGCCCGGGCAGTCCGTCCAGGGCGAGCCGGTCCCGCAGCCGCTCCGCGGCACCCCGGCGGTCGCGCCACCAGCCGTCGGGGACGGAGCCGACGACGTTGGCGGCGTCGATGATCACGAGCAGAGGCTGGTCGGTCATCCGACCAGCCTCGCATGAACAGCCGTTTGGACGGGTACGGCCCTACTGCTCCGCCTCCGGAGCCATGACCATGAATGTGGTGGACCGATGAACCAGTCCACTCGCTCCCTTCTGCACATCGTCGCCCACCAGGACGACGACCTGTATTTCACGAACCCCGACGTCGGGCGACATGTTCACCCACGCCCCCGCGATGGCCCGCGACGCCGCGGGCGCGGTCGTCCTGGCGGTCATCGGCACCGACGGACGTCTGCACGTCCGCCGTCAGCTGTCACCGGCCGCGGGCAGCCCCCTGGGCCCCTGGCGATGACGGCCGGGCCCCGGACTAAAGTGAACCGGTGAACGGCGAATGGCTCAGACGCGGTCGCGACGGCAGGCTCAGTGCGTACCTGTTGTCGGGCACCGTCCTGCACTGCCGGGCGGAGCGCGGACCCGGCGGCCCCTGGGACCCACCGCGCACCATCGGCGGCGAGCAGCGACTGCACCCCGTCCTCGCCGTCGGCCAGGGCGCCGACGGCTACGCCCATCTCGTCTCCTGGCGCCCCACCGTGCCCGGCGAGTCCGGGCTCGTCCACACCACCCACTTCCGGCCGCGGCTCGCCGCGCTCGACTGGCACTCGATCGGGCACCCCAACAAGACGGGTGACCGCACCGGTACGCCGGCCGTCGCGGTCGACGCACAGGGGCGCGCCCACGTCTTCGTGCGCAACAAGGGCGGCGGGGTCAGCATGGTCGCCCAGAAGGAGAAGGGCGGCTGGGATCCGTGGCGCGACCTCAAGGGCAGTGACGTACGGGAGGATCTGGCGGCCGTGACGGGGGAGTCCGGGCTCGTCGAGCTGTACGCGGCCGTGCCCGACGGGGTCGCCCACTGGCGCCAGAAGGAGCCGGGCGAGCAGCCGGTGCTCCAGGAGTCCCTGGAGACATCGGTACGCCCCGGCACCCTCCGCGCCCTCGCCACGTCCCCCTCCGCCACCACCCTCTTCTTCACCGACGAGGCGGGCGACGTGTGCGCGTGGCGCCCGGGCACCAAGCCTGTCGCTGTGCTCGCCTCGGCGGGCCCCGGTCCCGTCTCTGCGATCCGCTGCGAACTCGACGGCTACGACTGCACGTTGCTCGCCCAGCGCTCGGCCAGTGGTCGGATCGTCTTCGCCGCGTATCCCACCGAGCAGGAGTCGGCGGGGGCGTGGTGGACCGAGTCGGGCCCTGGGCTTCCCGTCGGGGCCGAGGTGTCTTTGGCGGAGGACGAGGAGGGGCGTGTGGTCGCGGCGACGCTCGCCCCCGGCAGTGAGGAGCTCCTCCTCACCCGGCGCAAGGATGAACCGGGCTTGGCGTTGGAGGCGTGGCGCCCGGTGTAACAGCCGTTTCCCGCCCCCGCCGCCCCTACCCGCCCCATCCCTACCTGGGGTCTCCGCCCCCGGCCCCCGGCGCCCGGCCCCCGGCCGGCTCCTTCGCCTGCGGGCCGGTGGGGGCCGTTCGCGCAGTTCCCCGCGCCCCTAAAGCAGCGGGGCTTCGCGCCAGCCCCCGGGTGGGTTCTTCGCCTGCGGGCCGGTGGGGGTCGTTCGCGCACTTCCCCGCGCCCCTAAAGCAGCAGGGCTTCGCGCCAGCCCCCGGCCGGCTCCTTCGCCTGCGGGCCGGTGGGGGTCGTTCGCGCAGTTCCCCGCGCCCCTAAAGCAGCGGGGCTTCGCGTTAGCCCCCGGGTGGGTTCTTCGCCTGCGGGCCGGTGGGTGCTGGTCGCGCACTTCCCCGCGCCCTGAAAGCAGCGGGGCGTCCGGCGTTCGAGGACCGCGACCCACCCGTCCCCGGGCCCGCACTCCCAGCCCGTCCGGCGTTTGAGGACGAGGGTGGAGGCCGATGCCCCGGCCAGGCCGTGTCTTCAGCCCGTCCGGCGTTTGAGGACGAGCCCTTCGGGCGATGCGGGGGGCCAGGGGGGCGTAGCGCCCCTGGCGGGGGTGAGGGGGCGGCGCCCCTGGGGATGATGGGGAGGTCCCCCCTGCTCGAGCGAAGCCGAGAGCTCGCGGGAGGGTAGGGGCGGCGGGGGCGTGGAAACGGCGGGCGCCCTGTACGCCGCGTCGGCATACAGGGCACCCGGGAGACAGAGCGGAGCGGTTACGCGGGGACGGAAGCCACCCCGACCTCCAGGAACCGCTTGCCGGTCACCCGCTCGGAGACGCCCTCACGGTCCAGGTACGGAGTGATACCGCCCAGGTGGAAGGGCCAGCCGGCACCGGTGATCAGGCAGAGGTCGATGTCCTGGGCCTCGGCGACGACACCCTCGTCGAGCATCAGACCGATCTCCTGGGCGACCGCGTCCAGGACACGGGCGCGCACCTGCTCCTCGGAGAGGACGACATCGCCCTGCTTCAGGAGCGCGGCGACCTCGGGGTCCAGCTCCGGCTTCCCGGAGTCGTACACGTAGAAGCCGCGCTTGCCCGCCTTGACGACGGCCGCGAGGTTCGGGGAGACCGTGAAGCGGTCCGGGAAGGCCCGGTTGAGGGTCTCCGAGACGTGCAGACCGATCGCGGGGCCGACCAGCTCGAGCAGGACCAGCGGAGACATCGGCAGACCCAGCGGCTCCACCGCCTTCTCCGCGACCTCGACCGGCGTGCCCTCGTCGATGACGTTCTGGATCTCGCCCATGAAGCGGGTGAGGATGCGGTTGACGACGAACGCCGGGGCGTCCTTCACCAGCACCGCGGTCTTCTTCAGCTTCTTGGCGACGGCGAACGCCGTGGCGAGCGAGGCGTCGTCCGTCTGCTCGCCGCGCACGATCTCAAGGAGCGGCAGGATCGCGACCGGGTTGAAGAAGTGGAAGCCCACGACGCGTTCGGGGTTCTTCAGCTTCGACGCCATCTCCGTCACCGACAGCGAGGACGTGTTCGTCGCGAGGATCGCGTGCGCCGGGGCGACCGCCTCGACCTCCGCGAACACCTGCTGCTTGACGCCGATCTCCTCGAAGACGGCCTCGATGATGAAGTCGGCGTCGGAGAAGCCCTCGGCCTTGTCCAGGACACCGGTCACCAGCGCCTTGAGGCGGTTGGCCTTGTCCTGGTTGACGCGGCCCTTGCTCAGCAGTTTGTCGATCTCGGCGTGGACGTAGCCCACACCCTTGTCCACGCGCTCCTGGTCGATGTCCGTCAGCACGACGGGCACTTCGAGGCGGCGCAGGAAGAGAAGGGCGAGCTGCGAGGCCATCAGGCCCGCGCCCACGACGCCCACCTTGGTGACCGGACGGGCCAGGTTCTTGTCCGGGGCGCCCGCGGGGCGCTTGCCGCGCTTCTGGACCAGGTTGAAGGCGTAGATGCCGGAACGCAGTTCGCCGCCCATGATCAGGTCGGCGAGGGCGATGTCCTCGGCGTCGTAGCCCTTCTGGAGGTCGCCGTCCTTGGCCGCCTCGATGATGTCGAGGGCGCGGTACGCGGCCGGAGCCGCCCCGTGCACCTTGCTGTCGGCGATGAACCGGCCCTTGGCGACGGCCTGGTCCCAGGCCTCGCCGCGGTCGATCTCGGGACGCTCGACCGCGATGTCGCCCTTGAGGACGGACGCTGTCCAGATGAGCGACTGCTCCAGGAAGTCGGCGCCTTCGAAGATGGCGTCGGCGATACCGAGGTCGAAGACCTGCTTGCCCTTGAGCTGCTTGTTCTGGTTGAGCGAGTTCTCGATGATGACCGAGACGGCCTTGTCGGCGCCGATCAGGTTCGGGAGCAGCGTGCAGCCGCCCCAGCCCGGGACCAGACCGAGGAAGACCTCGGGGAGGGAGAAGGCCGCGATGGCCTTCGACACCGTGCGGTACTGGCAGTGCAGACCGACCTCGACGCCGCCGCCCATCGCCGCGCCGTTGTAGTACGCGAAGGTCGGGACCGCGATGCCCGCGAGGCGCTTGAAGACCTCGTGGCCGCCCTTGCCGATGGCGAGCGCGTCGTCGTGCTTCTTCAGCAGCTCGACGCCCTTGAGGTCGGCGCCGACCGCGAAGATGAACGGCTTGCCGGTGACGCCGACACCGACGATCTCGCCGGCCGCGGCCTCCGCCTCGACCTGGTCGATGGCGGTGTTGAGGTTCGCCAGCGACGCCGGGCCGAAGGTGGTCGGCTTGGTGTGGTCGAAGCCGTTGTCCAGCGTGATGAGCGCGAAGCGCCCGGCGCCGAACGGCAGGTCGAGGTGGCGTACGTGCGCGGACGTCACGACCTCGTCGGGGAACAGCTCGGCCGCACCCTTCAGGAGTTCAGCGGTGCTCACTTGTTGCCTCCGGCGTCCTTGTGGTGCGGGTTCTCCCAGATCACCGTGGCGCCCATGCCGAAGCCGACGCACATGGTGGTGAGGCCGTAACGGACCTCCGGCTGCTCCTCGAACTGGCGGGCCAGCTGCGTCATCAGACGGACGCCGGAAGAGGCGAGGGGGTGGCCGTAGGCGATCGCGCCGCCGTACTGGTTGACGCGCGCGTCGTCGTCGGCGATGCCGTAGTGCTCAAGGAAGGCGAGCACCTGGACGGCGAAGGCCTCGTTGATCTCGAAGAGGTTGATGTCCTCGATCGACAGCCCGGCCTGGGCGAGGGCCTTCTCGGTGGCCGGGATCGGGCCGTAGCCCATGACCTCCGGCTCGACGCCCGCGAAGGCGTACGAGACCAGGCGCATCTTGACCGGGAGGCCGTTCTCGCGGGCGAAGTCCTCGGAGGCGAGGATCGACGCGGTCGCACCGTCGTTCAGACCGGCCGCGTTGCCGGCCGTGACGCGGCCGTGGACGCGGAACGGGGTCTTCAGGCCGGACAGGTTCTCCAGCGTGGTGCCCGGACGCATCGGCTCGTCGGCGGTGACCAGGCCCCAGCCGGTCTCACCGGCCTCCGCGTTGGTGTTGCGCACCGAGATCGGCACCAGGTCCTGCTGGATCTTGCCGTTGGCGTACGCCTTGGCGGCCTTCTCCTGCGAGCGCACGGCGTACTCGTCGGCGCGCTTCTTGGTGATCGTGGGGTAGCGGTCGTGCAGGTTCTCGGCGGTCATGCCCATGAACAGGGCGGACTCGTCGACCAGCTTCTCGCTGACGAACCGCGGGTTCGGGTCCACGCCCTCGCCCATCGGGTGACGGCCCATGTGCTCGACACCACCGGCGATGACGGCGTCGTACGCACCGAAGGCGATGGAGCCCGCGGTGGTGGTGACGGCGGTCAGCGCGCCCGCGCACATGCGGTCGATGGAGTAGCCGGGGACCGACTGGGGGAGACCGGCGAGGATGCCCGCCGTGCGGCCCAGCGTCAGACCCTGGTCGCCGATCTGCGTGGTCGCGGCGATGGCGACCTCGTCGATCTTCTTCGGGTCGAGGCCCGGGTTGCGGCGCAGCAGCTCCCGGATGGCCTTCACGACGAGGTCGTCGGCGCGGGTCTCGTGGTAGATGCCCTTCGGGCCCGCCTTGCCGAACGGGGTGCGGACGCCGTCGACGAAGACGACGTCCCTGACGGTACGAGGCACGATGGCTCTCCTCCAGATGCGGGATGGCACTGCTGCGCGACGCACACGCCCTGAGCGCGCGCTCACCGCTCATGCTACTTGCGAGTAACCACCCTGCCCACCCCCGACGGCGGGAGCGGCGAACGTCACACCGACACGAGGCTGTGCAGGAGCCCCCGTCAGGGGCGCGGGGCCGTGACATATACGGCTCCGCCGCGTCGGCGCGCCAAGACGCCGTCCGCGGATCTTGGCCTGATCTCGACGTCGCTCTTTCGCTTCAAGGGCCCCGAAAGGGGTGCGGGGAACCGCGCGAGCAACCCAGAACAACCCTCAATCGCCGTACGTCAGAAGCGCGTACGGCGACTGTGGCCTGTCCGGCGGATCATGCCGCAGACGCGTGGCTTGGCACGCTGCGGCTGCACGCACCGAGCCCCGCTCGCCGGCGTCTACGAGGCACCGCGCGTTTCCTGCGACCTGATCCGCCGGACAGGTCCTAGGCCGTCCTAGGCCCTGTCGTCAAATTCCCGCCTGCCCCGCGACGCCATGCACGCACTCTCGCCGCACCGGGCCCAGACCCGAGTACATCCAGTACGAGGG
>NZ_JBEYFS010000148.1:0-30637 GCF_040634475.1 Streptomyces sp. NPDC007095 | reverse complement strand
CGCCTGCGCCTCGCTCATGCCGTACTTCTTGGTCAGCATCTTGATCACGGGCTGGATGTCGCCCTTGGCGCGACCGGGGTCCAGCTCGAAGGAGCCACGCAGCTCAGCGCGGCCAGCGCCAGCGCGCACCCGGCGAGCAGCCACGTGGCCAGCCACGGCGCCAGACGTTCGGCCAGCGGCCGTGCGGCCAGTGCGGCCGGGACGGGGAAGAGGAGAGGCAGGTAGACCAGCAGGTGCAACACCACGTATCTCACCCCTGGCCCGGCAAGTCGCCGAGGAACTGCCGCAGCAGTTGCTCGTCACGGGCGGGCAGGTCCTCCACGAACCGGGAGAGCACCGCCTCGCGGTCCGGGTCGGACTCCAGCACCTGGTGCATGCGCCGCGCGGTCAGCCCATGGGCGTCGGCGATGGGCGCATACGCGTACGCGCGTCCTTGCTTGCTGCGGGTCAGCAGCCCCTTGTCGAACATCCTCGACAGCACCGTCACCACCGTGCTGTAGGCCAGACCGTCCCCCAGCCACCGCAGTACCTCTCCCGGGGTCCGCGCCTGCCGGGACGCTTGTAGCACGGCCAGGACCTCCGCCTCGAGTGCGCCACCCGGCCTGCGTCCACTCGGAGCGCGTCCCGTGTTCACGAGTTGGCTACCATCCGTTCATCGTCTACAGTCTTGTAGAACTTCTACACCATCGTAGAAGCATCTACGCCGAGTTCTCCGCACGCGGCAAGCATGGCCAAACCTCCCTTCCTGGAAGCGGCGCACGCCGCCCTGAAGTTTTACACACCTGTAGACGCCAGGGGTGCTGCCCGCCAGCAGGCCCCGACCCTGGGAGACCCCGCTTGATGACAGTGCATTCCGCGGTCCAGCTCGCCTTCGACGGCTCTGCCCTCGACGGCTCGTTGTTCACCACCGTCACCGACTTCGCCCGCGACACCCCGTGGCTCAACACCCCGATGGAGCTGTGGACCAACGCCGGCCTGGGGGTGTTCGCGGTGCTCATGCTGATGGGCTGGTGGAATGCCCGCCGTCGCGACGACCGGTCGATGGTCCTCGCCCTGGCCGCGCCGGTCGCCGTGGTGGCCGCCTTCGCCGTCGCCGAGGTGGCCAAGAAGCTGGTCGCGGAGGTGCGGCCGTGCTACTCACTGCCGCACGACTACTTCGTCGACGCCTGCCCCGCACGCACCGACTTCGCCTTCCCCAGCGGCCACAGCACCACCGCGTTCGCCACCGTTGCGGCCCTGTGGCTCCTCGACCGGCGCCTCTCCGTCATCGCCGCAGCCTTCGCCCTGCTGGAGGGCTTCACCCGCGTCTACGTCGGCGCCCACTACCCTCACGACGTCATCGGCGCCGCCCTCCTCGCCCTGCCCGTCGCCTACCTGGCCAGCCTGCTCCTCGGCCGCATCGCCCTCCCGCTCGTCGCACGGCTGCGTACCGGAGCATTGGGACCGGTGCTGACCGCCACCCCCGCCGGCGCCCACGCTTCCCCCTGAACAAAGGCCGAGGAGAACCCGATGGCTCCGCCTCCGCTTCCCGGCGTGCCAACCGCCATCGCCCTCCTCGCCGCGCGGTCTCGGGCGACAACCTCGGCAACGCCATCGGCCGCCTCGGCGGCCACCGCCTCTTGGCCCGCTACAACCGCTGATTCGCCGCTCCTCAACGACTCTCCGGAAGCCCCGTTGCCCATCCACGGGTTCAAGGTCAACGCATGGCCCTGTTTCGGTCTTACACGGGGTCAAACGGCGGTGCTGTCCGGTCTCGTGGCCTCGAACGACTCGATTGGCCCCACCCGGGTCGGCAGGGCTTGCGCGCCGTTGCGGTGAGCACCGGCGGTGTTGTCCGTTCATCCGCGCCCGTTAGGGTCACGCGGCTGGGATCGGTGGCGTGGGAAAGAGAGCGGCGTGGTGGCAGACCAGGGCCGGGCGGACGGGGTCCGGGTGGGGCTGGGGACGATAGCCCGGGAGTGGGGCCGGATTGGCTGCATCGGGTTCGGCGGGCCACCGACACATATCGCGCTGCTGCGGCAGCTGTGCGTGGATCGCCGCCAGTGGATCGCCGCGGACGAGTTCGAGGACGGGATCGCGGCGACAAACCTGCTGCCGGGCCCGGCCTCGACTCAGTTGGCGATCTTCACCGCGTGGCGGCTGCGCGGCCTTGCCGGCGCCCTGGTCGGCGGAGTGTGCTTCATCGTGCCAGGTCTGGTGCTGATCCTGGCCATGGCCGCGCTGTTCCTGGCCGGGCACCCGCCGCTGTGGGTGAGGGGCGCCGCTGCCGGTGCGGGGGCGGCGGTCGCGGCGGTGGCGGTGCAGGCCGCGGTCGGCCTGGTGCCGGGGAGCTGGAAGAGGGCCGGGCAGGCGCGGGCGGCGCGGGCCCGGTGGATCGGCTACTGCGTGGCGGGCGCGGCTGCGGCCGCGCTGACCGGACCGTGGCTGGTACTGATCCTGATCGCCGCCGGCCTGGTGGAGGTCGCGGCGCGGGCGGGCGCCTCGGACCGCCCGGTCAGGCGGACCGCGTCATGGCCGCTGCTGGCTGCCGCGCCCGTGGTGGGCGGGGGTCTGCTGGCGCTGGCGTGGGTGGCGCTCAAGGTCGGCGCGCTGTCCTACGGAGGCGGGTTCGTGATCATCCCGCTCATGCAGGCCGATGCGGTCGGCCACTATCACTGGATGAGCGACGGGCAGTTCCTCAACGCCGTCGCTTTGGGCCAGATCACGCCCGGTCCGGTGGTGCAGACCGTCGCGGTGGTCGGCTATGCCGCCGCCGGGGTGGGTGGCGGGCTGCTCGCCGCCACGGTCGCGTTTGCCCCTTCGTTCCTGTTCGTGATCTTCGGGGGGCCACGGTTTGACCGGTTGCGGGCCAATGCGAGGGTGCAGGCGTTCTTGACCGGCGCCGGGCCTGCGGTGACCGGTGCGATTGCCGGATCAGCGATCCCGCTGGCCCTGGCCTTGCAGCATGCCTGGCAGTTCACCGTACTCGCCGCGGCAGCCGTTTGGCTGCTGGCCGCGCGCCGGGGTGTGGTCAGCGCACTGCTGGGAGCGGGTGTGCTGGGGGTGGCCGCGGCGATGGCCGGCTGGCCGGTGGCCTGACGCTCACGCCGCGCGTTGCTCCCTGGCAGGGCATTTCCCTCCCGCGTTATGTGGGCCGGGTGAGGTCAGGGCCTCGCGGACCAGCCGCCGGTGGACCCCGTAGCGGCGGGAGAGTTCTAGGAACGCACGGTTCGTGGCCCTGGTCAGAGGCGGCCGTGTTTTCTCCGGCGCCTGTCAGTGCTCGCTGGTGGCGATGTAGCGGCCGTGCCAGGTGTGGTCCCACACGGCGCCGGTGGAGGCGTTGACCGACAGCATGCCGTTGATCTTCCCGGAGCGCAGGGTGTGCAGGGTGTAGTAGCCGGGGAACGCCTCGGCCTCGCCGACGGTGAGGCCGAGGCCCCGGTCGCGCAGCCACTGCTGGGCACGGTCCTGGGCCTGGCCGGGGGAGATCCGGTTCTGGGACTGGCCGCGGTAGTGCATGCCGTAGTCGGTGTTCCACATCATCGCCGGTCCGTACTCGATCCCGGTGTCACCGTCGGCCGGGTCGACGAGGATCTCGGTGGCCAGTATCCCGGAGGGGGTTTCCAGTTCGGCGTAGAAGTTTTTCGAGAACTGCATGACCTCACCGACGCGCAGGTCGAGCCGGTCGGCAAAGGCGTCGGCCCGTTGTCGGGCCTGGTCCAGGGTCTTCACCGGGGTGCCGTCGCCGCGCTGCCAGTAGTGCCTGCCCATCATGCCGGGACCCCACGAGCAGTCATCGCGGCTCATCATGCCCGGCCTCATGCCGGGCCTCCATGAGTCCCAGTGGTTCCAGTCGTCGCCCGATGTGCCCGACCTCCAGCAATCGCTGTTGGAGGGGCTGGGCCGGGCGGCGGCCGGACGGAGGGACGTGCCGCTGGAGGTACTGTCGCCTGCCGCGCATCCGGTGCCCAGCATGCCAGCCAGCGCGAGAGCCGTCGGCGCGGCGGCAGTCCACCTGGTCAGGACCTGACCGAAGCCGCGGGCAGGGCCGAGCTGGCCCTCCTGCGCTGACGACGGGAGCCGCCGCTCCTTCCGTTGAACTGCGTGTCACCGGGGAGACTTGCGCGGTGGCCTGCCCCTGGCCAGAGAGCACTCACCGGCAGCGGGTGCACGCCTCGGACGGACATCCCGCGCGTTCACGAGCCTCGACCGGCGGCGCCGCGCGGCGCGGAGGCTGAGACGCCTACACCGCTGTGGAGGGCAGCGGGTCCTGCCCCACCAGGCTGTGCCCGCGGGCGGCCGATTCGCGCACGGCGTCGAAGCCGTAGCCGGTCATCTCTTTCTCGTACGCGTGCAGGGCCTCGGCCAACGGCCGACCACCGGCGGCCTGAACGAGCCGAGCGGTCAGTACCCGCGCGTCACGCAGTGCGGTGTTCGCGCCAACACGGATGGCAGGGCTCATGACGTGGATGGCATCGCCCAACAGGCTGACCGCGGTGGTCTCCCACGTCGCGACGGGCACGCTGGTGCGCACCGAGCCCGGGAAGATCGAGGCGGGGTCCTGGCGGGACACCATCTCGACCAGTCCAGGGTGCCATCCCTCCACCAGGGAGAGCGTGAGCGCCTTTAGTTCCGCGCCGTTCATCGCGAACAACTCCTCGTCCGTGCAAGGAATCTGCTCACGCCGGGTGCCGAAGACGCACGCGAGGTAGTCGCTGTCGTCGCTGAGCTCGATGTCGGAAGCCAGCCGGGCCGTCGCCTGGTGCATGGGCTCGCGGTACTGCACGGGGGCGAGTCCCACGAAGCGCTTGCACGGGCCGATGACGGTGGTCCACAGTCCGAGCAGTTCGGGCGGGACCAGGGCTCGGGCCTGGTCACCGGCGAACGGGATCTTGCCGTAGAGCAGCCGCAGTCCGGCGTCGACGACCTGAGCCTGGGGCAGGTACTGCCTCCGGGTGGCCGAGTTGACCCCGTCGGCGCCGATCAGGACGTCGCCCGTGGCACTGGTGCCGTCCGCGAAGTGCGCGGTCACCGAGCCCGACCGGTCGGTGTCGTAGTGGGTCAGCTGGGCACCGTAGTGCACTGCACTGTCCAGGCCGGACGACAGGATCTGCCGCAGCGTCATGCGGTTGACCGCCAGGTGCCCGCCGCCGGGCAGGTCCGGGACGGGCGGGAGTTCCTGGGCGTGCAGCAGGTTCAGCTGGTGGTCGAAGGCGTCCATGCGCGACCCGGGGGTGGCGGCGGTAGCCTCGAACACCTCGTACGCCTGCGGCGTCATCACCGCCCTGAGCGCGGTGATGCCGTGGGAGTTGATGCGGATGCGGTAGCCCTGGTTGCGGAAGGCCGCAGTGGAGTCCTTCTCGTACACCGCGACGCTGATCCCCGCCTGGCGAAGCCCCTGGGCGAGGGCCAGGCCGCCCAGCCCGCCTCCGGCGATGATGACATGCAGATCCGACACAGCTGTGTCCCTTCTCGAAGGTGAAACGAAAAGGGACGCACCGGACGTGCCTCAACGGCACCGTACGAGCGCATGACCGCCATCCGGACTTCCTACCGGACCGTGACTTTTGTACGTCCGGAGAAAACGCTTGCACAGGCTCGGCCGTGAGCCCCGCAGCGCCAATACCAGCCATGCCACTGCGAATTGGTCGGGCGGCTGCTTGAAGGGCAACGCTTGCCGTGGCACCCCAGGGCGACTCGGCCTGGAGCGTCACTGCCGCAGAGCGCTCCAGGTCCTCGCGGAGCCGCTGAATCGCCGGGATCGTCAGGTACAAGTCCGCACTTGACTCGGAGTGGAAGTGGGTGCAGCTCGTTGCACCAGGTCAACCAGGGACCGCGCGTGGTGCGGCCCGTTCGGGTGCCCCGCACGCGGTCGCGGTCAACGAGACGGTCATCGCCATCACCCGCACCCCCGCCACACCGACCCGGCCCGTACCCCGCCGGCAGACCGGCGGCACCGCGGACCACGTTTCGCGCAGGAAGGATTCCACGCCCTGCGCGGGGAACTCGAGCAGGGCAGTTTCGCTGGAGTCGCCGACGGGGGCATTGTTGTCCTCATCCAGCAGCGCACTAGGATTCCGGCAACGGTTTCGGAGTACCGGAGGATTGGGCCCAGGTCAGCAGTTCGGGGGCATACAGCGCCGGTAACCATAGGTCGGCCCGAGTGGCGCCGTCGCCCTGCGGCCTGGGGCCGACGCCAAGAACCCGCAGTCCGGCGCGGCGGGCCGCTTCCACACCCGTCAGGGAGTCCTCGATGGCCAGGGCTCGGTGCGGGCGGACACCGCAGAGCCGGGCCGCCACGGCATAGGTGTCCGGGTGCGGCTTGGGGCGCACGCCGTCCCCGGTGTCGGGGACGACGATGTGCTGGAAGTGCGCGCGCAGCCCGGCCCGTTCCAGGCTGCCTTCCACCACCACTCTCGGGCAGTTGCTGGCGACGGCCAGGGGCAGCCGGCCGGAGAGCAGCCGGACGAGCTGGACTGCGCCCGGCATGGTCACCGGGTCGTCGGTGACCAGGGCCAGGAAGTGGTCGAGAAGCGCGGCCGTCAGGTCTTCCGTCAGTTCGGGCTTGTGCACTGTCCGCGCCATCAGCCGGCCACAGTCCTCGTAGTGCAGGCCCGTGGCTTGTACCGCGAATCCGGGCGGTGGCTGGAGTCCGTACTCCCGGAAGGCCAGGCTTCGGGCTTCCTGCCAGTGGCGTTCGCTGTCCATCAGTGTGCCGTCACAGTCGAAGACGACGGCTTCGAGCGACCAGGCGAGCAGGCCGTGGGGCGTGGTGGTCACAGGGGCTCCTATGCGGTCGTACGCATGAAGTGCGGCTTTCCGCCTATCCATAGGAAGCGGAAAGATAGTGGCGCTACGTTATTTCAGACTGATAAATCAGGCAATGACCCCATTTAGTGGCTCGACTGCTCCGGGATCCTGGCGTATGGCCGTGCGGCGGGGACAGCAGGCGATCGGCGATCGGGACCGTCAAAACCGCTGTTGCAACAGGGAGTTGACACATGCCACGGGACCGTCCGATACCTGGGGCGAACCGTGCTCCTTACCACTCGCCCGCACTTCCTTTCGGAAGAAATGTGTAATTACCGCATGCGTGTGACCGCTTGTACTCCAGGCGTACGCTGGCGCACTAAATTCGTGACCGACGGAACAACCCAGCGAGGGCGGACGGGACGTTGCAGGAACGGGCGAAGGAAACCCGCAGATCACTGCTGGAAGCGGCTGCCCAGCTCTTCGCCGAACAGGGTTACGCGGCCACCAGCGTCAACGGCATAAGCGCCCGATCGGGCCGGACCAGCGGCGCCATCTACTTCCACTACGAAGGCAAGGAGGGCATCGCAGTAGCCGTCGTCCAGAGCCGGTTCGCCACCTGGTCGCAGCTCGCCGCACGCTACGCGGACGAGGCGGTCCCCCCTCTCGAGCGGCTCGTCGCTCTCAGCTACGACATCGCCCATGCCCTCGCCGAGGACCCGGTGACGCGGGCCGGCGCCCGCTTGTGGGCCGAGCGCGCCACCATCAACACTTCCCTTCCCCATCCATTCGCGCTGTGGTCCGCCGCCGCCACGCGACTGCTCGCGCAGGCCCGGCTCACCGGCCACCTGAACGCGCATCTCCGCCCCGCTCGCACGGCCCGGGCCTTGGTGCGCGCGTTCTTCGGGCTGTGCGCCCTTACCGAGGCGCTCGAAGGGACGGCCGTCGTCACCGAGCGCCTGACCGACTGGTGGCACCTGACTCTGCCGTCGCTCCAGTCACAGCCCGTGCGAGAGGATTCCCAGTGAGGCCATTTCATCTTGAAGTTGCTGGTCACGGGGTTGGTGTGGGTGGGATTGAGGTTGCTCGTGCTGGTCGGGTGTGTGATCGGTAGCAGGTGATCGTCTGCCGTGGGACTGGTTTGTCGGAAACGTGCGCCGTGACGGTCTGTGGCGCCTACGGTCGGTGGGAGATGGGGAGTTCACGGGCGTGAGGGGCGGCTTGTGGCCGAGATACTGACGTGGGTGATGCAGCGGCGGATGGTACTGGCCGAGCGGGCCGAGCGGTTGCGCAAGGAGCTCGCGGAGATCGACGCCGAGGTGGCCCGGCTGGAGGCAGCGGAGGTGGTGATCGGCCAGTTCATCGAGGCCGAGCGCGCCGGTGAGGTGGACGATCCGGCCATGGACGCGGAGCTGGAGCAGGTGACCAGCACGCTGGGAGCGGGCGGGATGCTGCTGGTTCCGCAGCGCGAGCCGGACATGGACGCGGACCGCGCTGAAGAAAATCGCCCGCAAGGGTGGCGTCGTCGTGCTGCTCGACGGCACCCTCATCCGCACCCGCCGGCGCACCGGGGACAAGAACCGGCCGAACTATTCGGGCAAGCACAAGGCCCATGGCCTGCTGTTTATCGCTTTGACCGACGCGTGCGGCAACCTGGTATGGATCTCGGCCGCGGAACCGGGGCGCTCCAGCGAGATCACCACCGCCCGTCACAACAAGATCACCGGTCACCTGCGGGAGGCCGGCCTGGGTGCCCTGGCCGATCTCGGCTTCGTCGGCCTGGACGACGACCCCGACGACCCGGTCATCGTCACCGGCCGGCGGGCGACCCGCGGCCATCCGCTCACCGCCGCCCAGAAGGAGGCGAACCGGCTGGTCAGCCGCGAGCGAGCGGCGAACGAGCACGGCTTCGCCGACCTGAAGAACTGGCGGATCCTCACCAACGTCCGCATGAATGCCCGACACGCGACCACGCTGCTGCGGGCGCTCCTCGTGCTGACGAACGCCGAGGTCCACCGCTGACGGACGATCACCTCCTACCGATCACGCCCCCGACCGGCACGAGCATCCCAGCCACGACCCACACCAGCCCCACGACCTGCAACTTCAAGTTGAAATACACTCAATGACCACCATCAGGGGGCGTCGCGCGTCACAGGCCGTCACCTCCACTCCCAGCCTCCTCCTGGTCGCCGCCGCATGCCTCCGATGCTGGAAGGGCGCGCGAGGCGGCCAGGGCAGTGAGTCGGCGATCAAGGTGCCGGTGTCGATATCGGCCGCACACCATCGCCATGCGAGCAGCAGGACATGTCCTCGGTCATGTCAGCAGCCCGCTGGTCGCACGAGGCCGACAAAGCCGGCCGCTCTCGTTCGTCCATTGGTCGGGGCGGAAGGCTTCGACCTGGGGGTTACCGGGACTGGCGGTCAGCCGCGGTCACGGAGGCTGGCTTCTTCGAGGTCGAGTTCGTGCTGGATCCGGCGCCGGGTGACGTTGCTGATCTTGTTCGCTTCGTAGAGGCGCTGGAGCTCGGCCGCCTCGATGGCGATGAGTGTCCGGCGTATCTCGCGGTAGGCGTCGGCAGGACGGGCGTCCGGGTCGCTGTAGTGGGCGTCTTCAACCTGGTGGATGCGCGCTTCCAGATGACGACGGGCCTGTTTCAAGGCGGCCTCGGCGGCGGCACCCAGATCAGCGAGCTGATCCAGATCGCCAAGCTGTTTGAGCTCTTCGAGAGCGGCGTTTGCAATGTGTCGGCGGGTCCGGGCCTCCTCGCGGGCGGTGCGCTCCGGTTCCAGAGCGATGCCGGAGCGGCGGACGACGGCGACCAGGGTGAAACCCTGGAAGATCAGAGTGAGCGCGATGGTCCCGGTAGTGAGCGTGAGAATGAGCGCCCGGTGCGGCAGCGGCGCCCCTGTGTGGGTGACCAGGGGGATGGAGAGCGCGGCTGCCAGCGGCATGACGCCTCGGGTGCCCGCCCAGGACAGGACAGCCGGGACGCGCCAGGAGAGGCGGTTGTCGACCTCCCTGTGCCGGTGGTGGATCAGGGCGGACAGCGGGAAGATCCACAGCAGGCGAATCGCCAGCAGAGTGAAGGCGATCACCGGCACCCACAGCGGCCAGCCGTGCTCGTCGCGCGCGAGATGACGGACGGCCGAGGGGAGTTCGAGGCCGATCAGGGCGAAGACGACGCTCTCCAGCAGGAAGGTCACGGTGTCGTAGACGGCGTGGACCTGGAGGCGGACGGGGGCGTTGCTGAGCTTGTGGCCGGTGCTGCCGAGGACGACCCCGGACACGATGACGGCGGTCACGCCGGAGGTGTGCGATTGCTCCGCGATGACGTAAGAGGCGTACGGCGTGACCAATGCGATGACGGTCTCCAGCATGGGGTCCTCGGTTCGTCTGCGGATCAGGGCCACCACTGCGGCGACCGCCGCGCCGATGAGGCCTCCTCCGCCTGCAAGGATCAGGAACTGCTCAACGGTCCCGGGCACACTGATGGCGCTGCCGGACACCGCGGTGGCCACGGCGACCTTGTACAGGACCAGTGAGGTGGCATCGTTGAACAGGCTTTCCGCCTGCACCATGGCCTGCACGCGCGGTGGGAGAGACAGGCGCCGGCCAAGCGCGGTCACGGCCACGGGGTCGGTGCTGGCCAGGACAGAACCGAGGATGAACGCGGTCGCGGCCGTGAGCGGGGTGATCGCGTGGGCCACGTACCCGACGGCGATGGCCGAGGCGAGGACCAGGCCGAAGACCAGGCCGGTCACAGGCCGCCACACGGTGCGCAGGTCGCGGACGGAGATTTCCCCGGCCGCGGCGTAGAGCAGCGGTGGCAGCACCAGCACGTTGATCACGTGAGGCGGTAGGCGCACCTCTGGAACCCAGGGCATCAGCCCCACGACCAGACCGGCAACTACGAGGAGCGAGGGGGCGGGCAAGCTCCAGCGTCGGGCACCGGTCGCCACGGCGGTGGCCAGAACCACGAGCAGCAGGATGACGGTCAGGCCGGTCATGGAGTGTCCCGGGTGGGTTACGGCTTGTTACCCCCCTCTGACCAGGTACTTTATCAACGTAACCGACCTTGGGCGGTGATGCAGCTGACATGGAGCCGCGACCATCCAGCAGGGTCTGCGACGTCGATGCGGACGGCTACGGGGTCGCTGTCCGCTACTACCGCAGGGTCGGAAACCTTCAGACGCTGTCGAATTTCAAGGGCAAGGGCACCTGCAGCGGAACCACCGACATCCCGAGCAATCCGATCGGCCTCTTCACGGCGTGCGTGGTCATTGACAGCGTCGACTACTGCAACTCCCAGTACGCAGACACCGGCCGGTAGCCCGCGCGCTCCCACGGGGTGCCGCACTGGCATGACCACCCCGGACAGCAGCCGTGCATTCAGGCGGGCGCCCGCCGGTCAGTCGACTGGCTGCTCGGCGGTGCGCAGCCCCGACGTCCACGCTGCCCAGTGTCTGCGGTGGCTGCGCCCGGTGCCTCAGGTGTGATGCAGCCGGAAGGCGGCGGTCGGACGGCCTGTGGTCCTGCCGCCCGGGGTGCTGCCGGGGTCGTCCTGGCCGGTCGGCCGAGGTACCGGTCCGGTGTGGGCCGGTCCGGTGTGATGCGCAGCTGTTGTCCGCGGCCTTGTCTCTCGTGTGGTCAGGACTGCTCGCGGCAGTCCTCTTCGGTGCACTCCAGAGTGACGAGGGTCTGATCGACCTGCTGGCTGGTCAGAGGGGGTTCGGGCAGTTCGTGGGCGCCTTCGGTGCGGAAGGCGTCGAGCATCAGGTGGAGGTGGCGGCGCCAGGCTTGGGGGGCGATGGTGCGTGTGGCCTGGATGATCCCGGCCTGGGACCAGATCACGAAGGCGATGTCCTGCGCGGTGACGTCGCCGCGCAGGACGCCCTGTTCCTGGGCGTTGCGCATGATCTGGATGCAGAGTTCCTTGGCGCGTTCGTACTTCTTGCGGCCGGCCACGTGAAGGGGCAGCCGTGCCGAGACCAGGTCGTTGAAGGCGCGGTCGCAGGCCTGCAGCTGGCAGAGTTTCTCCAGGTAGCGGCAGAACCCCTCCCAGGCGTTGTCCATGGCCGCGGCTTCTTCCGCGGTGGTGAGCAGTTCCGTGTACTTCGCGTTGAAGAGTGTTTCGACCAGGTCGAGCCGGGTGGGGAAGTGGCGGTAGAGCGTGCCGATCGCGACGCCCGCCTCGCGGGCGACGCCCTCCAGGGACGCCCCGAGGCCCTGCTCGGAGAAGGCCGTGCGGGCGGCGGCCACGATCGCGTCCCTGTTGCGCTGTGCGTCACGGCGCAGGGGTTTCGCCGGTGTCTCCCTCGCGGTCGGGGCGTGGTGGTGTCTCATGGCTCGAGCTTAACATGAGGCCCCCCTCGAATTCGTTTGTTGTCATGTTTCCGATCGCAATCTCACCTCTCTGACGTGGCGTGATGAGCCTCACTGCAAATATGAGGCACCCCTCGGGTACCGTGGTGGAGCCGAACGTGAGGCACCCCTCCGGATGACCTTGCGGCAAGCCGACTGACCCGGGATTTCCGGATCTCGGTTCACATGGAAGCGGCGGCCGCCGGCTCGGCGAAACCGCGGCAGTCTCGCAAGGGAAATGACCATGAACAGCATGACCAGGCGCGTCTCGATCGCACTCGCCTCCACGGCACTGGCCGGCGGAGCCCTTCTCGGAGCCGGCGGCTCGGCGTCGGCAGCCACGACTTCGGTGCCCGTGCAGCACACGCAGCACGTGTCCGCCACCTCCGCGACCAGCAGCGAGCAAGTCGGCCGCCACACGGACGACGGCCGCCGCGACGACCACCGTGGGCAGGACACTGTGCGCTACGTACGGGCTGCGGACCACGAGGGCGAAGCGGCCTCGTGGCGCGGCGTCAGCGCCGCCCGCTGGTACGAGGGCCAGGTCGACGAAGCGGCCTCGTGGCGCGGCGTCAGCGCCGCCCGCTGGTACGAGGACCAGGTCGACGAAGCGGCCTCGTGGCACGGTGTCAGCGCCGCCCGCTGGTACCAGGACCAGGTCGTGTGGTCCCTGAACCACAGCTGACGCGGCCCGAGCCGCCCCACTCCGGAACGCCGGCGCCTGCCCACACAGCAACACGGCCGCACCCCCGGCCGACCAGGATCCCGGATCGTGCGCCCCCACGGCGGTCCGCACCCGCATTGAGACGAACGCCGCACGCAAGGCGAAGGCACTCTGGCCCTCAGCGACCGCCACGCCGACCACGGCCAGGCCCGCACCGACACATGAACCTCGTCGACCGCTTCCCTTGCCGATGGCTTCCCCACACGCCGGTCCCTGCCTTTGAGACCGACGGGCCCGGTCAGGTGTGAGCTGTGGCGGCGTCGTCGTTCAGGGCGGGACGTCGTTATCGCTCACCGCCGTCGCCCCCTCCGCGGGAACGTGCACTGTCGACGTCACCATGACCACCGCCACCGGCACACCGCGGGGCCCTGCGCCACCAGCACACACAGCTGAGGGGCAGGACACGGGAGGCGACCTCACGGCCAACGGAGTCCTGCCTGCACGCTCGATCCTCGACTGCCCGGCCCAGGCTGCCCGGCTTCCCGCTCGGCCCAGGAGACGCACACCGAACGCGAACCATCCCTGCTCACCGGCCAGGACCATGGATCTGGCCGGTAGCCGGCGGGCTTTCGACGTCATACGGCGCGAAGAGGAGACCGGTATGTCTCCCCGCTTCCGTGAGTGCTGCGCTCGGGCCGCGAGGACACCTGACACGACCGGACCCAGGGCGCTACCAGATCAGGCACCAGTAGTTGCCGGCCTGCCCGGTGCCGACCGACGTGAGGCCCTTTGGAAGCAGCGCCGGGTCCGGTTTGCCGACGGCCGCCAGCGAACAGGCAGGATCGCCGACCACTCCAGCGGCGGCCATGCGCTGAGCAGCGGCCGTCGCCGCCGTGCTCGTGTACCACTGTGTCGGCGTCGGCGTCGGCGTCGGCGGCTGTGACGGAGGCGGAGGCGGCACGGGCGGCGGGGGCGGCACGGGTGGCGTGGACTTGGGCGTAGGTGGCGTTGGTGCGGGCTTCGGTGTTGTCGTCGGCGACTTGGGCGCAGAAGGCCGTATCGGTGTGGGCCTGGGCGGGGGCGGCGCGGTCAGCGTCGGTATGGACGTCGCTGTTGCTGTTGTCGGTGGTTTGGGTGCTGGAGGCTGCGTGGGCGTGAGCAGGGACGGTACGGGCGGTTTTGGCGTGGGCTTCGGCACTGCTGTCGCCGACGGTTTGGGCGCGGGGAGCTGTGTTGCCGGTGGCTTCGGTTTCGGCCCGGACGAGGGGGCCGTCGCCGTCTGGTGGTGCGTCGGCTGAGGCCGGTTGATCGAGGGTGCCGATTGCCGGGGACGAGCCGTCGCTGTCGGCTTGGGCCTCGGTGTGCGTGTCGACGTGGGCCGTGTTATGTGCGACGGCGTGGGCCGAGGGGCTTCATGGTCGGGGGTCACTATCGCCCAAATGCCGACGCCGATGCCACCGGCGACCAGCACGGCGGCACCGCTCGCGATCCACGGGGCTCGACGGGGTGAGCGTCGGTGCCGGTTCATGTTCTTACTGTCTGCAAGAGGTGGCGGTGGCGCCACTTGGGTCAGTGGCTTCGGGTTTTCCAGCTGATGCAGGGACACGGCCGCGAGAGCCGGTTGTCGCGATGAGCCGGTTGGGCCGTTGGGGTGGCACGGGAGGCACTGGAGCTTGCTGCACGAGAGAATCTCGAGAGGGCGGGCCGGGGCTAGCCTAGGGCTGCGTGAGTAATGCAGGCGGGCGCTGGTCGCACGTGCACGGCGTGACGCCGAATTCCGCAGCCCGTTGTCAGTGGCAGCCACTAGCGTGGAATCGGCCGCTGCACGACGGCCTGACTCCGAGCCGCATCCCCGCCCACGCCGGGAGCTGGCGACCGAGGACAAGGGGAAACTCGCGTGCTGCATCTGCCTGTCCGTGGTTACGACGCCCACGGTGGGGATGCGTGGGATCTCCACCGACGAGGGGGCTTCCGTGACAGATGACAAGCGGTTCAAGCAGGCTGCCCGCCGACTCGCAGCCGAAGAGGGCATCTCCTACACCGCCGCCCGCCGCCCGCCGCCCGCCGGCGCCTGCTGGACGCTGAGCCGTCGGAGCCGGACGCGGTCCGCCACGGGTGGGAGGAGATCACTGTGGACGCGCTGTCCGCCGTCGTCGCGGAACCCGGCGCGGTGCCGGTGCGGGTGATCTGGTCGGACCAGACGCCCCCGGAGAACTACGCCGGGGGCCGCTGGGGGGTGGCCGAGCCCGCAGCCGACGGCTATGTGATCCGCGAGGTGATCTACCAGCAGACCGCCACAGCCGCCGTGGGCAAGGGTGCCCGGGTGCCCGTGCCGCACCGTACGGCCGACGGCCGGGTGGAGGTGGCGGCCCTGTGGCCGCTGGTGTGGCACCCGAAGGGCGAGCCTTTCTGGCGGTGGGCGCACAACGGGTGGTCCGTCGAGCGGCCCGGCGACTACCCCGAGGGGTTCGACCCCGTGTGCCCGAGCCCCGAATTGCCGTACGAGGTGCGGGTCTACGACGTCCCGGACGGGATCGTCGGCGAGGACCACTCGGGCGGCTCCCCGAGCTGGTGGACCACGGCATGGTGCACCAGCCTCGACAGCGCGCGGGAGTTGGCCGACGCCTTGGTCGCCCACCGGCTGGGGGAGCCCCGACGCCCGGCCGGCGGCGACTGCGGGCTTCTGCGGGCCGAGGTGTGGGAGCACCTCACCCACGATCTGGCCAGCATGCCGAGCCGGGTCCACCAGGTCGACGCTGCCCCGGACCGTCCGGTCGTGCCGCGGCTGCCGTTCGACACGTGGCCGCCCGGGCGGCCGGAGTCGGCGCCACCCACACGCGAACCTGTCTGGTACCCCAAGGAACAGCATCCTCCGCACTACGAGCTGAAGGTGTGGAGCGCGCACGCCGGGTGGAAGTCACTTGCCTGGTTCACCGGCGGCCGCACGCCGGTGAGCGTCACCGCCACTCTGCTGCGCATTGGCACCGGTGGCCCGTACGCGTTCGCCGAGACCTGAGGTCCGCGACACCCGGACGCCTGGGCGCACGACTGGACCCAGCAAGGCCGGTCCCTGACCGACCGCCACCCCGACGAGCCGTACGCGGAGTCCTCCGCCCGTCTCGACGCCCAACGGTGGGCGAAGGAGGACTGGCTCGTCGCTGCACTCTCCGAGCGCAGCCGGGGCGTGCTCACCGCGGAGCAGGTCGCCGAACGTCTCCAGGCTGGCGGCCAACGGTATCGGGACTTCCTCACCATCGGTTCCGCCGCCATCGCCAGGGCCCTCAACGGCGCACGCCGGGATGAGGAGGGCGCCGGGCGGTTGCGGCTGCGGGAGGCGCTGGACGCGCTGGAGGACCGGCATGAGGTGCCCGACTGGGTGGTCGAGCTCACCCGCGCCCGCCTCGATGACGACCTGGGGGCGCGCGCCACGGGCGCAGAACGGGCCTACGTGCGACGGGCGTTGGCGGAATACCTTGCCCCGCGCGCGGAGACCGACGGCGTACCCGACCTCTCTGAAGCCTGACGCACCCCTCTCGGCCGAACGCCCCGGGACTCGCCGGCGTGGGCCCGGACGTTCGGCCGTCTGCTAGCTGCTCCGTGGTGCCCGAGCGATCGGGCAGCGGGTATGACGCCCGCCGTGTGCGCCTTTGGCCATCGGGTCCGGGCCTGGTCGCCGAGCGGTAGGGTGCGGGGCAGTGGCCGACGCATCGGCCCAAGCCCGCGCCCCGGCCCATGACTGGGGCGCATCTCGGCGAAGGTGCCCGCGGACCCCACATGAGGATCTGGTCTGTGCAGCATCAGTGCGGGGTGTATGCCAACTTCCGACGGCTGCATGGTCGTTGAGCCTTCCGCATGCTGCTCTTCGTCGCGCGCATCGGGTCATGGGGCCGGGCGCGGGAAAAGCGAGAGCCGTATGACCAATAGCCACGGCCGTAAGAGTCGGGCGAGAAGCAGAAGCCGCCGTCAGGGCGCCGCCTACACGGCCGCCAACGCGGGAACCCTCCATGTACATGCCAGCGGCCGGTCGGCCACGGACCTCCAGTCGGCCGATCCCGGCCGGTGGGGGGTAGAGGCCGCGCCGGACCTGCGGACCGCGGCCGCGCTGATCGGCGCAAGCATCGAGCGGTGCGCACCGTGCCGGCAGTCCTTGACGGCGAAGCTCATCGAGGAGGACCCGATCGTGCTCGCGGTGACGGCCGGGTCCGTTTACAGCCTGCACGCGGCCCGCGAGCCGGACGCGGGAGGTCTGGCCGCCAAGCCCACCCAGGTGTTCTTCCTCCTAGTCCAGCAGGCCCGTGCTCACGGGGGAGACGTCCGGATGCTGCGGGCGGGAGTCGAGCGGATGCCCGTGGCCGACCGTGCAGTGCTCCTGGACGACGCGCTGGACTTGTGGACCTTCTACGGCCGGCAGCACCCCGGCCCGGCGGCCCGGCCGGACACGGCCACGGCCGTCCCCGGTGATGAAAGCAGTGTCATCCGCGCCGCCGCGGGCCGCCCCGAAGCGGGGGCCGACTCTGCGGAGCAGCCTCGCCGTGACGGGGACGCGGCGGGCCACCTCAGTGCCTCCGCTGTCCGTACGGGACCGCTGCCACGTCACCGTCCGTCCGTAACCCGCCACCCCAGCAAGGAGGACCGGCTCCGTATGAGTGAGAACACCGAGGACATCGTTGGGCATGCGGAGAGCGCGGCCCGCTCCCTCGCCGAGTTCGTCACCGAACTCCAGTACCGGGGGACCGGGATCGAGTACCCGGTGGAGGCCTCCCGCATCTACCGCGATCTCACCCGCGCCGCAGGCGAGATGACGACAGCCCTCACTCTGCTCAGGACCTCCGTGGAAGGCCTCCGGGATCAGGACCCCCTGATGACCGACTACCGGGGTGAGCTGCTGGGCGAGGTGCTCCAGCGCTACACCGACTCGTCCCTCGCGGCGGAGCAACTCACAAACGTGCTGGGCAAGGCCTTCCCCGTCACCGAGCACCCGCACCCGGCGTACAAGGAGGTGCCGGGTGGCGAGCAGAGGCCGGCAGCCGCAGCCCGCTCCCTTGCCGAGCTCGTCACCGACCTCAAGTACCGGGGGATCGAGTACCCGCTGGAGGCCTACCGCATTTACAGCTTCCTCACCCGCGTGGCGGGGGAGATGAGGGCGGCTCTGACCTTGCTCAGGACCTCCGTGGAAGGCCTTCGAGACAGGGAACTCCTGAGGGACGAGACGCTCGGCGAAGCGATCCAGCGGTACACCGGCGCATCCGTCACGGCGGAGCAACTCGCGGGAGTGCTGGGCAGGGCCTACTCCGCCGTCGGGCACCTCGCATACAAGGAGGCGCCCAGCGGACAGGAGTCGGCAGTGTGCGGCTGAGTCTGTCTGTTCGGCGGGTGTGCGTTCGTCTGCGGACGCGGTGAGTCAAGGCCGGGGCCGGTTGGTGGCCCCGGCCTTGGTCATGTTGGCCGGCCGTGCGAGGCTGCCGCCGGTGAACACCCAAGCCGTCAATCCACACCGAACAGCTCACAAGTGAGTGTGATTGGCTTAGGTGATGTGTGACTTTGACTCATTCAATGAGTGGATCGTGGTATTCTGAAGCGGAGTTGAGTACCGGGAGAGTGAGTGAGTCAGTCACCACAGGCAGAGCACAGCGTGAACGCGAGCGACGCCCGCAGGGACCTGTATGCCCTGGTCAAGCGTGCCGAGGGCGACGGGGTCACGACGCTGATCCACAAGCGGGAGGACCGTGCTCTGCTCGCCCCGCTCGACCGGTTCCCAGCAGTGCGGAAAGCCGACGCCTTCCCCTCCTGGGTACTGAGCGCGGCGCAGAAGGAGTTCGGCGACCTGATCTCGCGGGCGGCTCAAGGCCAACCGCAGGTGCTCCGCAGGAACACCACGCCCGTCGCGGTCCTGCTGCCCGTCGACAGCCCGATCAGCAGCACCCCATCCGACACGGCCGCGCACCACGCGGCAACCGCAGGAGGCGCGGTGACCAGCCAACCCACTCCAAGCCGTGAGCACGGACGCCGGCTCGCCACCCTCGGCGATGCCATCGGCGACGTGCTCTCCTCCGGACCTGCCCCCGGCCTCTCGTTCGGGCTCGCAGGCCTGGACCAAGCAACCGGCGGCCTGCACCCCGGCCGGCTGGTCCTGGTAGCGGCCGAACCTCAGGTCGGTGGCAGCCTGATCGGCCTCGCAGCAGCCCGGCACACCGCGCTCACCCGCAACGCCCGCGTCCTGTACGCGGCATCGGGTCCCAACAGTGCGGACATCACTCGCCGCATCATCGCCGCCGAGGCCGACGGCGACTACGCCCGCCTCAAGACCGGTGTCCTCACCCCGCACGAGCAGGACGTCGTCGAACGGCTCCGCCACGCCCCGCTGCTCATCGACGACGGCAGCGACCTGACCGCGGAGGCCATCGCGGACACGGCACCGCTCGCGGACAACCTGGCGCTGGTGGTCGTGGACCGGCTGCAGCGGGCCCGCAACCCGCGTCTGCCGCTGTCCGGCGAACACCTCCCGGAAGCAAGCCAGATCCTGCGTGAGCTGGCCCGCACCCAGCACGTACCAGTCCTCGCGGTCCTGGACACCGACGACCCGGCCATCGTGAACCTGCTGGACGCAGACGTCATCCTCACCCTCACCACGGCCCCAGGCCAACAGGTGACGACCGTGACCGTCGCGGAACGCGATCTGGGCATCATCGGCAGCACGAGCCTGCGCCCCGACCTCGCCCACGCTCGCTTCCTCGACACCATCCCCGTCGCCCCCGCTCAGGCGGCCAGCACTCCCGCGGCCGCCGACACTGTCCCGGACACGCTGGGCAGCGCCGCCGACCGTGAACTGGCCGACGCCGCCCTCCCGTTCACCTCAGGTGCCGTCAAGGGGCTGCCCGCGGAGGCGACCCGCCTGCTCGCGGCCCTGCGCACCGCACTCGCCAACGGCCAGGTGAAGGACCTCGATGAACTCCACGCCCCGGTGCAAGCCATGGCCGCGGCCGGACTGCCCCTGCCCGAGGGCGACGCGGGCCGCCGTCTCGCTGCCGCGCTGCACGCCTACAACGCGCCCGCCGGCGCCACCGTTCAGGCTTCCACCGAAGCCTCGGTACAGGGTGCCGCGGACAACCGACTCGCCCCTGACGACGGCGAGGAGGCCCTGCGCGACGACGATGACGGCCTGGTCCCGGGCGACGAAGAGGAGGAGCCGGAGGGAGCGGTCTTCCCCGCCCTGAAGATCCTCAAGGACGCGGTGAAGCGTTCGAAGATGCACCCGATCCCGGTCATCCGTACCGAGGAACGGGAAGACGGCCCGTGGCCGCTGATCAGTGAGGACATGGACGGCGAGCCCGGCTGGGTCCACCCCGACGTCACCAGCACCCGGGTCGCGCACGTCCGGGACAACGGCAAGCGCGTGAGGCGCGACCAGCTCGATGTGCCCGCCTCCTTCGGCGACGGCGTGCTGTGCCTGATCGACCGCAACGGCAGTTACCCCTCCGCCTGCTCGGCCGTCCCGCTCGCCCCGAACAAGCTCCTGCACACCGGCCCCCTCGACGCCTTCGACAAGACCCAGGCCGGGATCTACCAGATCGACATTCCGGAATGGGACTACCCGGGCATGCCGCACCCGCTCGGACGGCTCGTCGACCGGCCCGACGACCAGGGCCGCGTGTGGGTGACCACCCCGCACATCAAGCAGCTCGAACGCCTGCACCGCGACGGCCACCTCGCCGCGTCCGTGACCATCCACGACTCGTGGACGGGTAAGGCCAACGAGTCGCTGTTCAAGCCGTTCTACACCGCGGCCCGCGAGGCCCGCACGGAGCTCGTCCAGGCCGGCGGCGAGCCGTACAAGAACTACAAGACCCGCCTGTCGATCGCGCTGCGCCTGCTGTGGCCCAAGCGGCAAGAGCAGCGCTCCCCGTTCTGGCGGCCGGACTGGCGCATGAGCATGGTCGCCGAAGCATCCGTCCGCCACTGGACCGTCGCCTTCAAGGCCGTCCAGGAAGGCCACACCCTCATCGCCCTGCGCAACGTCGACGCCGCCATCTTCTGGACACCCCCCGGCACGCCGCCCGCCACGTACCGGATCGGGACCGGCTTCGGCGAAGTCAAGGCCAAGTTCATCCAGCCCGGCGAGTTCATCCCCGAAGGTGACGACTGATGGCCGGACCCACAGGCCGCGGCAACTCCCTCGGCGCCGCACTGGGCGACCTCCTGCGCGCCCAGGTCACCCCCCGCCACCGACTGTCCTCCTACAGCGCCAAGCACTGGCACGCCCAGCTCAGCCAGCTCACCGCAACCCATCGCGGATACGAGGCACTGGATGCCGCCGGCCTCGACGTCAGGATCGACACCCTGATCAAGTGGCTGTCGGATCCCGAGTACAACGTCCGCCGCAGCTACCGCGACCTCATCCACACCGCCTACGAGAACGTCGCCATCGTCCCAGCCGACCCCATCCCCGACCACGTCAAGAACGGCCAGTTCGAGATCAGCGGCCTCGTCAAAACCGGCAACGACGAACGCGAACGGGGCACCCGCCGCGCCGCACCGTTGCGCATCGACGGGCGGCGCGGGGACTGGGGCGAGATCGAGACGCTGTGGCTGGCCGGCGACCTGCGTGATGACGACTTCGAGGACCGGTTCATCGAAGACGTCATCGTGGCCGACATCGGCGAAGGCACCGACGGCTGGGAGTTCAGCGGAAGCTTGTACTCGGTCGAGCTCAGGTGATGACACGCAGCCCGAAAGTCGTCTGCTACTGCTCGGGGATCGCCGTCGAGGCCACGGGCGAGACGGGTGCCACGGGAAGGTCGGGCGGGTGTGGGCAGACCACTTCGGCGACCAGGTCGAAGGTGCCCGCGGTGAGGACGGCGTAGACCACCTCGTCTTGCCGGGATGGCTGCTTGCGTGACGGACGTGGCGGCCGCAGGGCCGCGGCGACCGCTCAGAGGTGGACGTCCAGGAACTCCCGTACCTCGGTGATGGTCATAGGCCCCGTGCCGTGCGCCACCGCCTCTCCCTCCTTCAGCAGGACGTAGGACGGGGCTCTGGTGATCCCGTATCGCTTGGTTGCGGACGGACAGCGCGTCATGTCGGTGCGGACGGCCGTCAGGCGGCCCGTGTACTGGTCTGCGATGTCACCCACGACGAGGTCCATCGCCCGGCAGGGCTCGATTGCCTTGGGCCATGTCCCGGTGAAGTATGCGAGGACCGGGATTCGGCTCATCCCGAGGATGAAGTCGAACTCCGCGTCCTCACGGGGTTGGTGAACCCGCTTCGCCATGGAAGCTCCTGACCTCGCGTTCCGTCATTCCATCCCCATCTTCCCCCGCGCGGAGAACGCGGTGACGGGCCTGCCCAGCGGTACGCCCAACGCGCTGCTCTTCAACGGCATCTCGGCGTAGACGGCCGTTACCGGACCGCCCCCGCCCTCGTGATGTCGTACATCAGCCGGAGGAATCCGGCGCCGCGCCATCCGCGCGGCCAGCCCCGAGGGATCTTCGCGGGCTCGGCAGCGCTGCGGGGTGGGCTCCGAGGACTCCGCGGGCTCGCAACTCGCCGAG
The DNA here is from genome assembly GCF_040634475.1 of Streptomyces sp. NPDC007095. Taxonomy (NCBI): domain Bacteria; kingdom Bacillati; phylum Actinomycetota; class Actinomycetes; order Kitasatosporales; family Streptomycetaceae; genus Streptomyces; species Streptomyces sp. NPDC007095. The sequence goes on along the minus strand of NZ_JBEYFS010000148.1, from coordinate 8,331 downwards.
GTCGGGCAGACGGACGCCGGGCAGTGCGTCGAGAAGGTCGGCCTGGGCGGCGCGGATGTTCTGCGCGGGAGCCTCGGGGCCGGTGCCAAGAGTGCGGCGGGCGGTCACGGTGATCATCGTAAGGGAGGCCCCTGGCCGGAGGATACCGGGAAACCTGGCGCCGCATAGTGGGCACGTCGCCAGGCTCACCTGATCAACGCGCCGTCTGGCAGGTGGTCACGGCCCCGTCGACCCCGCCGGGGATCGGCACGGCCGAGGCCCCACCCGGCGGCGGCCCAGTCGGGGTCATCGCCGGAGCGGAAGGCCCGCTCGGTGGCCTGCCCCGGATCGTCGAAGACCAGGCTGAGGCAACCTTCGTCTGGCCTATGGGACGGTGCCCTCAGCGATGCCTCTAGCTAGGTGCCGTGGGAAAGGGGCGGGGGTGGTCGCGGGCAGCGGGATTTCGTCCAGCCTCATCCCGTGCGGTGTGGCCGGGCCGGGCAGCACGAAGCGGATGTCGCGATTGTCGTCGATCTCTTGTGGGGCGTCACCGATAGCCCGCAAGAGAGCTCGCAGCCGCGGGTAGGGTGCCTGGCGGGCACGGCCGATGACTTCGGGCATGCGCAGGGGCTCGAGCACCAGCGAGGCGAGGTTGACGCCGGTGCGGTAGTGCCGGTGGGCGTTCTGGAGGATCCAGGGTTGGCCGTCGATGACATCGCGGGTGCTGAGATGCGAAAGCCTGTACGTCATCACGATGTCACCGCGTTGCACGGCCAGACGGGTTCCGGGCGGCAGGAGTTGCCCGGGCTCGAGGCTTGTGGTGGAGGCGACGGAGCGTCCGACCAGTGGGCCCCCGCCCTGTTCTCGGACCTTGGCGAACTGCTCCACGGTGGCGTCGACGTGACGGCCGGAGTCGGGCAGGAGCAGGATGCAGTGTCCGTTGAAGACTGTGCCGTCTTCGTTCCAGGACGGTTCTGGAGTGCCGTGCAGGACACCGTCGCCGTTCGCCTCACGGACCGTGAGATCAGCCAGTGCGAGTTCCGTGCGGATCCCGAGTTGCCCGTAGGCGTACTTCAGGGTGAGGCAGCTGTCCACGCAGATGTTGGCCGGCGCCCCGCTCTCTTGCGCGATTCCGGCCCACAGGTTCGGCAGCAGCAGTTCCACCAGTGCGTCGGGTGGCGCTTGCTCCAGGATGCGCGCGGCCACCGCCATGTCTCCCCGCATTGCATACGCCCCAGCGGGAGGACCTGAGAAGGGTAAGGAGGTTCGAGCGGCGGGTTCCGGCCTGCGCCGGACGACACGCTGCTGCGGCTTGCGTTGCTTCCTGCCCCGTGACTTGGCCATACGGGGAGCCTAGGGACGTCCTGTGGCCCGCAACAGAGCGCGAAATCCGCCACCCTCGGCGCGTGCGCACCCCGTCAGGCGTGACGACCGCCTCCTCAAGCGGACCTCACGCCGACCACCTGACCGCGCAGGTCCTAGCCCTAGCTAGAGCGTGCCTCTTTGATGGGCTGGTCAGCTGATCGGATGTGTCCGTCCAGTTAGTGATCACTGATGTGATGTGGGATCGGATCAAGCCGCTCATGCCGGCTGATCCGGTCCGTGGTCGGAACGAGTACGGCGAGCAGGACTGACGGGCCGTGGGTGGTTCTCGCGGGGCCGATAGGGCACGCGGCCTTCGCACCGTCCGTTCAGTGTGCCCTGGCTGGGCAAGGCGGCTTGACAAGGCTGATTCCACAGAAGATGCCGATGCCGGCACTCGTACGCCGACAGCGTTTCTCCTGGAGGGGCGTCGGCGTGAGTGGGTTGTGTGCGCTATGCGGAGCCGTTCGGGAGCAGGAGTCGGGTGAGCCAGTCGGTGCGGGTTCGGCGGGCTGTGGCCGAGATGTTTGCCTGCGGGTACAGGGCGTCGAAGCCGTGGAAGCCGCCTGCCCAGACGTGGAGTTCGGCCTGGCCGCCGGCCGCCCAGATGCGGGTGGCGTAGTCGGTGTCCTCGTCGCGGAAGACTTCGGCGGAGCCGGTGTCGATGTAGGTGGTCGGCAGGCCCGAGAGGTCCTCTGCCCGGGCGGGCGAGACGTACGCGGACACCTCGTCGTCGGTGAGGTCGCCGAGAACGGCTCGCCATCCGAACTCGTTCATCTCGCCGGTCCAGACACCGGGCACGCCGGAGTACTGGCGGCTGGAGGTGGTGGTGTTGCGGTGGTCGAGCATGGGACAGACCAGCACCTGTGCGGCGATCGCCGGGGCGCCGAGGTCGCGTGCCAGCAGGGTGAGGCCGGCAGCGAGGCCGCCACCGGCGCTGGCGCCGGCGACGATGATCCGGGTGGGGTCGATGCCCAGTTCTTCGGAGTGTTCGGCGGTCCAGAGCAGACCTTGGTAGCAGTCGTCGACGAGGGCGGTGCCGGTGGCTTCCGGTGCGAGCCGGTAGTCCACGGAGACGACGACCGCGCCGAACTCGTCGAGCCATTCCAGCGGGATGTCGATCTGGGAGAAGCGGTCGCCCATGACCATCCCGCCACCGTGGATCCAGTAGACGCATGGGGCGGCCGTGTTGTGATCGGTGTTCGCGGGGCTGAAGACTGACAGGCGGATCTGGGCGCCGTCCTTGGCCGGCACGCTGATCTCGCGCCTGTCGACCTGCCGGTGTGCCAGGAGCGAGTCGACGGGCGCCGAGGGGAGCTGGCGCAGCTGCGCGAGAACTTCCGGGGTGAGCTGGGACATGAGGGGCATGCCGGTCAGCAGCTCGCGCAGTTCGGGGTCCAGAGCGGGACGTGCCGTGGTCATGGTTGTGGGCCTTTCGTGGTGTGGTGCGGGACGGACGAAGACGGGGCGTCTGGGCAGGTGGCCGGGTGGCGGGTCGGCGGATCGGTCCGGGGGCTCAGAAGGCGGTCTTGCCGAGGACCGGGACGTAGTCGGTGTACTCGGACTCCTTGGCCAGCAGCCCGGCGATCTGCGCCACGATGGCCTGGGCGGCCCCGTCGGCAAAGATCCGGTGGTGGTCCTCCTCGCTGGTCCAGCCCTCGGTGACATGGATGACGTCGGGGTCGGACGCGGAACGGGAGACGAGGTAGACGACGCAGTGTTCGCTCGCGCCGGGGCTGCCTTCGTTCAGGCCGGTCAGTAGCAGGTCGACCAGCCGGCTGCCCATCCCGGGCTTGGCGGTCAGGGTGGCGTTGAAGCCGTAGTTGGCAAGCATGATTTTCTCCTTCGTAGTGATGGAGTGAGCTGATCCCATTAAATGCTCCTGACCTGCTGAAACGTTAGACCGATGCTCGCGATCACTTGCACGATCCTCGCGGTTTCGGGAGCAGGATGGCGGAGGGGTGCTGCAATGGGCGTATGTCCCTAGAAGAGTTCCGAACCCTGCTGGACCGGCATGCCCGGCCCGACTGGACCACCGCCATCGACGGCGTCCTGATCTCGAAGGTCGACCGGCCGGATCCGCCGGCGCCCTCCATGTCCGGCACGGTGCTCGCCGTCATCGCCCAGGGCGCCAAGCGACTCGCGCTGGGCGAGAGGGTCTACGAGTACGGCCCCGGGCAGTACCTGGTCGCATCCGTCGACCTGCCCGTCACCGGGCAGTTCACCCAGGCCGACCCCGAGCAGCCGGCCCTCGGCTTCGGCCTCACCCTGGAACCGTCCGCTGTCGCCGAACTCCTGCTGCAGGCCGGTCCCGGCGACCTCCCCCGCACCGTCGGAGGCACGCCGTCGGGGATCGCCGTCAGCGACGCCCCGCCCGCCCTGCTCGACACGGTGGTTCGGCTGTTGCGCCTGCTCGACCAGCCCCGCGACCGGGCCGTACTGGCCCCGCTGGCCAAGCGCGAGATCCTGTGGCGTCTGATCACCAGCGATCAGGGTGCGACGGTTCGCCAGCTCGGCCTGGCCGACAGCGGCCTCAGCCATGTCTCCCGGGCCGTGCGCTGGATCCGCGAGCACTACGCGCAGCCCTTCCGGGTTGAGGACGTGGCGCGTATGTCGGGCATGAGCGTCTCCGCTTTCTACCGCAGTTTCCAGGCGGTGACGGCGATGAGCCCCATTCAGTTTCAGAAACAGATCCGCCTCCAGGAGGCCCGACTGCTGCTCGCCACCCACCCCGGAGACGTCACAGGGGTCGGGCACCGCGTCGGCTACGACAACCCGTCGCAGTTCAGCCGCGAGTACCGCCGCCAGTTCGGTGAACCCCCGAGCCGGGACGCGGCCCGCCTGCGGAACACCGTGCGCACCCCCGGGGGCATCCTGCCCTGAACGGAAGCGGAACATGGAAGAGGATCGTGCAAGTTAAGGAGAGAATAGTTCTACTATTTCTGCAGGTCGGAGCGATTTAATGGGATCAGCAGTTCTTCCGCCGAGTAGGAAAATGCCTGCACTTCGCGGATCCCACCACATCGCAAGGATCACAGCATGAAGACAGTTCTGATCACTGGTGCCTCATCCGGATACGGGCGGGAGACCGCCCTCTACTTCCACTCGCAGGGGTGGAACGTCATCGCCACGATGCGCACGCCGCGTGCGGGCGTCCTGCCCGAGTCGGACCGGCTCCGCGTCGTCGAGCTCGACGTGACCAAGCCCGAGACCATCACCGCCGCGTTCGAGGCAGCGGGGCCCATCGACGTCCTGGTCAACAACGCGGGCGTCCCGTCGATCGGCGTGTTCGAGGGCACCCCCATGGCTCGGGTGCGGGACGTCTTCGAGACCAACACGTTCGGCGTGATGGCAACAACGCAGGCCGTGCTCGCCCAGTTCCGCGAGCGGGGCTCTGGCGTGGTGGTCAACGTGACCTCCAGCGTGGTGCTGGGCCACATGCCACTCTCAGCCGTCTACAAGGCGAGCAAGATGGCCATCGAGGGGTTCACCGCATCCCTCTCGCTCGAACTCGCGCCCTTCGGCGTGCAGGCGAAGACGGTCGAGCCGGGTGCCTGCCTGACGACCAACTTCGCAGCCAATGCGACGAACGGCGCCTCGATGGACGAGCAGGTCCCGGCGCCCTACGCACCATGGGCGAAGAAGACCATGGACGCCTTCACGGGCCAGGACCTGTTCACCAAGGAGAGCGACGTCGCCGAGACGGTGTGGCGCGCCGTGCACGACACGACCGGCCAGCTGCGCTTCCCGGCCGGCCCCGACGCGGTCTGGCTCGCCCAGGCGAAGTGATCAACCAGCAGGCAAAGGGACACCGTACCGATGCCAACAGCCGGACACCAACTCGACCTGATCCGCGCCGAAGCCGCCCGCCGCGGCATCCGCCCCCACGTCCTGCTCGACTTCGTCCACGTCGCCGAGTACTGCTGGACGGCCGCGCACGCCTTCCACCCGCCCGGCAGCCGCGAGGCCGAAACCTGGGCCGCGGACAAACTCACCGCAATCCTCGCCGGACACGCCGACCGCGCTGCCACCGAGATGACCGCCCAGGCCGCAGCCGAACAGCTTCCCGCCGCCCGCCGCGAGGCAGTGATCACCTGCCACCGCTACCTCACCGGCCATCTCGACCAACTCCGCTACGACACCGCCCTCGCGGCCGGCTGGCCGATCGCCACCGGCGCCGTCGAAGGCGCCTGCCGCCACCTGATCGCTGACCGCCTCGACATCACCGGGGCCCGCTGGGGCCTCGACGGTGCCGAAGCCGTCCTCCAACTCCGCGCGCTGATCACGAATGGAGACTTCGAGAACTACTGGATCTTCCATGCCGCTCGCGAACATCAACGCCTCTACCCCAGCCCTGACCAGCAGGACTACAGCCTCACGGCTTGATCCCGACCGTCACTTCAGAGGATCCGCACCCAAGTACGATTACGAGCTGCGTATGGAATGCTGCCCGATCCAGCCGGTTGCGGCCACCACCTCCCGCGCGATGTCGATGACAGGACCCAGGCCCGTCATCACCCGCACCGTCCCTGCGGTGGCCCGCTGGTCCAGGAGCCGTCCTTTACGGACACTGCCTGTCAGCTCCTTTTCCAGCTCCGAGCCGAGTTCCCGGCCCACCAGCCGCTCGCGAGCGGTGGCGTCGGAGGCGGTGAGCAGGACCCGCGTCATCCGCACATTCGCCCCCATGGCGCGCTCAAACATGCCCGTCGCCTCAGGCAGCACACTCGCAGTGTTCGTGTAGATCAGACGACGGTAGCCGAGCCGGGCGAAGTTCTCCCATACGGCCGTCAGATTCCTCTCAGTGATCTCCGAACGGTGGGGGTCCGCCTCTGGTGCCGGATGCACCTGCCCCATGAAGTCGCCCTCGATGACCGCATGAGGGACCGCCGCAGCGCGCAGCAACGCCGAAACCTCCCACCCCACCGTCGTCTTGCCGACACCGGCCCGCCCGCCGATGAGTAGTACTTCCGCGTGATCCATGGCGGCAGCGTGCCAGTTGGTGACCGCCTCACGCGATCCCATATCGCCCCGCCCTCGGGGCCACACCCGACACCAAGATCGCGATCTACAGCTGGAGTACTAGGGCGTGTTTCAGAAGTGGATCAAGGTGGTGAGTGATAGCCGGTCGTGGTCCAGAGCTAAGATCACTGGCCTGACGCCGACCTGAGGAGGCGGGCGAATTGGCCGCCGTAGTGCTCGTTCACGGTCTGTATCACCGTCCCGAGCACTTCGCCATGGTGGCAGAACGCTTGCGGACCGCAGGAATCGAGGTTGTCGTTCCCGAGCTGCACCGGGGTTCATTGCCCGCTGACACAGCCGTGGTCCAGGCTGCCATCGACGCGCTGCAGGAGCCTCCGATTGTGCTCGGTCACTCCTACGGCGGGTCAGTGATCACCGGAGTGCGCGGAGCTGGACACTTGGTCTACCTGGCGGCCTTCGTGCTGGATGTCGGCGAGAGCGCGGCCGGTCTGGGTGGGGCGTCTCCGCAGCTCCAGGACGCGATCAACCCCGAGCCCGACGGCTCGACCAGTCTTCACCCCGACCGGGCTGTCGATACCCTCTACGGCGACTGTCCCGAACCTCTCGCCGCCTGGGCAGTTGGCCTGCTGCGTGCGCAAGCCCCCGGCTGCGGGCGAGGAGTCCCAGAGCGCCACAGCTGGAAGCACACTGCCTCCACCTACGTCGTCTGTGGACGGGACCGGGCTATCGACCCGGGCCTGCAGCGGAAGATGGCCTCGCGCTGCACCGACGTGCGCGAGTGGCAGACGGGCCACTCCCCATTCGTAGGACAGCCCGATCTCATCGTTGGACTTCTGCAGGAACTGCTCGCCACCGACACCCCGTGCAGGCGGGATGAAGGAGTCACAACCACTCGTTGATGGCTGCGATGAGGACGGTCGCCTCGTAGCGGACGGCGAGCTTGTCGTATCTCGTGGCGACCGCGCGGTGGCGCTTGAGGCGATTGATTCCGCACTCCACCGCGTGGCGCTCTTTGTAGTCGGCCTTGTCGAAGTTGGGCGGCCGGCCACCGTGGGAACCGCGCTTCTTGCGGTTGGCGATCTGGTCGCGCTTCTCCGGGATCGTGCAGCGGATACTGCGCTTGCGCAGGTAGGCGCGGTTCGCGCGGGAGCCGTAGGCCTTGTCGGCGCGAACCTTGTCCGGCCGGGTGCGCGGCCGGCCCGGCCCGAGCCGGGGCACCCGGATGCGGCCCAGGACCACCTGGAACTGCGGGGAGTCACCGCGCTGTCCGGCCGTGATCACCAGCGACATCGGCTTCTGGGTCTGCTCGACCGCCAGGTGGAGCTTGGTGGTCAGCCCGCCCCGGGAGCGTCCGAGCCCGTGGTCGTCGGGCTCGGTGAACACGCCACCGGGCGGCTCGATCTGCAGATCCCCTTTTTGCGGGCACCCGCCGCATGCTGGTGGGCGCGGGCGATGGTTGAGTCCACCGAGACGTCCCAGGTACTGACCTTGGCGTTATAGCGTCTGGGTGTCTGGGTCTTCGTCGGACCTGGTGACAGGGCCCGTCTTGGCTGGTAACCCGGAAGTATGCGGTATCCGGACGGGGGCGGGCTGACCGCCGAGCAGCGCAAACGCCGCGAAGAGGTACGTATGCGGGCCGCTGACCTCTTCGAGGAGGACGTAAAAGTCCCGTGCGTCGCCCGGGAGTTACGGGTGAGCGAGAAGTCGGTCTACCAGTGGCGCCGTGCCTGGGTGTTGGGCGGGCGGGAAGCGCTGCGTTCCCAGGGGCCCCCGGGCTGCGATTGCCGACTCGGCCCCGGCCTGCAGGCCAAGCTTGCCGTCTGGCTGGACGAGGGGCCGGCCGCGCACGGCTGGAGGGACGACCAGGTGTGGACCGCCGCAAGGGTGCGCACACTGATCGGGCGGAAGTTCCACCTCTCCTACAGCGTCTCCGGGGTGACCCGGCTGCTGCACCGTATGGGCTTCAGCGTGCAGATGCCCGCCCGGCCCGCCGCCGAACGGGACGAGGAC
>NZ_JBEYFS010000147.1:0-30762 GCF_040634475.1 Streptomyces sp. NPDC007095 | reverse complement strand
GCGCCACGGCGTTCGAGACTCCGTCGAGATGGATGAAGACCCCGAAGCGTTCGCGCCCGATGACCTCTCCGGCGACTCGGGCCCCTACGGGCAGACGAAGTCCTCCCGGAGGTGGCCCCTTGTCGCTGATCGCCACCCTCGCCCGGCTGGAGGCCGTCGAGAGCGGGCGGGCCCAGCCCGTCGCCACCGTGCGCCACCGGCATCTCACCGAGCGGCCCCTGGTGTTCGTACCGCTGACCACCGCAGGTGAGGCCGGGGCCCCGCTCGGGGCGCTGGTCGGCACGGACCGGGACGCGCCCCGCCTGCTGGTCGTGCCGCAACCCCGGGACCGCGACCTGCGGTTCGCGTTCCTCGCGGAGCTGGCCGATGTCGTACTGCCGTACGTGGACACCTACGCCGACGACGTCGAGGCGGCCGAGCGCAGCGAGACCGATCCCGAGACCGGCAAGCGCGTCAAGGTCGAGGCCGAACTGTGCGCGGACGCCCCGCAGCTGATCGTGCCGAGCCGCGGGGGTGTGGAGTTCGTACGGCTCCTCGGCCGCTCCATGCGGTTTCGGCGCACCGCGGAGCAGGAGCCGGAGGCGCCCCATCCGGCGCCGCCCCGGGTGCCGTTGCTCGGACGGTGGCTGACGCACTTCGGGGAGCGGGCCCGGGTGCCCGGCTCCGCCCTGCTGCTCGCCCTCACCGACGTGCTGTCGCGGCACTGGGCGACCGGCCAGAGCAGCCTGGAGGACCAGCACCTGGGGGCGCTGCTCGCCTGGATCGACCCCCCGGAGGATGCGTCGGGCGCGCAGGTCGCGCTGCGCGCCGAGTTGCGGCGGGATGCCCGGGGACAGCTCGTGTGCCCGCCCGCGGGACCGGCCACCGACCCCGCCTTCGACAACGAACTGCTCGCTCCCGCCATCGAGCGCTACGACCGCGCGCGGACCGCCCTCGCCGCCGCCGAGGACGGCCTGGAGGCGGACGACCGGCTCGGTGAACTCACCGCCGCCGAGCGGGAGATCCGCACCCTCGTCGAGCAGATCGCCCGGCCCACCTGGGACGCGGTGTGGCGTGGCCTCGACCTGCTGCGGACGCTCCCCGAGGGCACCCACGCGGCCGACCGGTGGACCCGTGACCGCTGGTCGTTCACCGGCCACCGCGACCGGATCACCGCGGGCGAGCCCCCGCAGCCACGCCGTGACGACGCGGTCACCGCCGCGAACAAGCTGGCCACGCGCGAGCGCGAACAGGCCCGCCTGGACGCGCAGGAAGCCCTCGACGATCCGCTGGTCATGGCCGGGCGGCGGCTGGTCGGCGAGGCCTTCGCGGGTGAGGTCAGGGACGTCGTCATGGCGTACAGCGAGAGCAAGCGGCCGAGCCCCCGCCCCCTGGTGACCGTGCGCACGGACGACCGGCCGCACCTCGGGGAGCGGACGAAGGTGTACCGGTCGCTGGGCGGAAAGCCGCAGGCGGCCGAGTTCGTCGGGTACGAGGAGTCATCGGAGGGCGACGGGCTCGTGGTCCTGCGGATCGTCGACAAGATGGGGCGCGGCAAGGAACCCGAGACCGGGTCCGTGCCGGAGAAGGGGGACCTCCTCTGCTTCACGCTCTTCGAGCACGAGCAGCGGGGCGGCGCGAAGCTGCCCGACCCGGAGGAGACCCCGTGGACGCACGGCGGACCGCCGGGCGAGCCCGACGCGGTACCGCAGCCGGACCCGGTGACGAAGGAGGACATCCTGTGACCACGGCCTTCGATCCCGGAGCCGCGGCCGGCCGCGCCACCGACGCGATCCTGAACGACACCCTGCACGGCACGCACCGCGGCGTCGTGGTCGACTCTCCCCCGGGCGCCGGGAAATCCACCCTCGTCGTCCGCGCGGCGCTCGAACTCGCCTCCGCAGGGCGCCCGTTGATGGTCATCGCGCAGACCAACGCCCAGGTCGACGACCTGGTGCTGCGACTCGCCGAGAAGAACGGGGAGCTGCCGGTAGGGCGCTTGCACAGCAGCGATCCCGACCCCTACGACAAGGTTCTGGACGACCTGCCGAACGTCCGCAAGTCCACGAAGGCCGGCGATCTGTCCGCACTGGACGTGGTCGTCTCGACCGCCGCCAAGTGGGCCCACGTCAAGGGGGTCGAGCCGTGGCGGCACGCGATCGTCGACGAGGCCTACCAGATGCGGTCGGACGCGCTGCTGGCCGTGGCGGGGCTCTTCGAGCGGGCGCTGTTCGTGGGCGACCCCGGGCAGTTGGACCCGTTCGCGATCGTCGGCTCGGAGCAGTGGGCGGGGCTGTCGTACGACCCGTCGGCGTCCGCGGTGACGACACTGCTGGCCCACAACCCCGAACTGCCGCAGCACCGCCTCCCGGTGTCCTGGCGGCTGCCGGCCTCCGCGGCGCCGCTCGTCTCGGACGCGTTCTACCCGTACACGCCGTTCCGCAGCGGCACCGGCCATGGTGACCGACGGCTGAAGTTCGCTGTGGTGTCGGACGGTTCGGGTCCCGACCGGGTCATCGACGAGGCGGCGGAGGCGGGTTGGGGGCTGCTGGAGCTGCCGGCCCGGCACACGCCGCGTACGGACCCGGAGGCGGTACGGGCGGTGGCCCAGGTCGTACGGCGGCTGCTGGACCGGGGCGGTGCGGCCACCTCGGAGCGGGCGGAGGAACCGGTACCGCTGACCGCCGACCGGATCGCCGTCGGCACGGCGCACCGGGACCAGGCGGCGGCCGTACGGGCGGCGCTCGCCGACCTCGGGGTCGCGGACGTCACCGTCGACACGGCGAATCGGCTTCAGGGGCGGGAGTTCGACGTCACCGTGGTGCTGCATCCGCTGTCCGGGCGGCCCGACGCGACCGCGTTCCACCTGGAGACGGGACGGCTGTGCGTGCTCGCCTCGCGGCATCGGCACGCGTGCATCGTGGTGTGCCGGGCGGGAGTGACGGAACTGCTGGACGACCATCCGTCGACGGAGCCGGTGCAGCTGGGGGTCACGGTGAAGTTTCCTGACGGCTGGGAGGCCAATCACGCGGTGCTGTCGCATTTGGCGGAGCATCGGGTGGTGTGGCGACCGTAGATCCACCTCGGATCCATGGCGGATCCATGGGTGGTGGCCGTGGGTCCGGCTTGCACGGTTGTGCGGGTCCGCTCACACGGGCCTACTTGCGCGGACGGGGGAGAATGGACGGTGGCCCACCCACGAAGCGGGCCCCTGAACCGTACGAGGAGGACAAGACATGGCGGAGCCCACGCCGCGTCGGAACGAACCGCGGCTACGCCCCGCGCCCCTGCTCTTCGAGCCCGCGGAGGCAGCCGGTGATCCGGAGCACTTCTTCGATCTCGAGTCGATCGACGATCCTCGGGCGCTGCTGGCGCGGGCCACGGAGCTGACGCTCGCGTTTCGCGCCGCGGCCGATCGGGCGCTCGAGTTCCAGGCGATCGCCGCCGCGCAGCTGGCTGATCCTCGGCGGTTCGACCGGCTTACGCCGGCTGCGATCGCGGAGCGGGCCGAGTGGACCGAGGACTATGCGAAGAAGATGGTCGAGTTCGGGCGGGATCTGTTGCGGGGGGTCGAGGGGGACGGGCGGGGGCTCGGGCATGGGGTGGGCGACCATGCGTGAGCCGTTCGTTTCCGTGTAGCCGCCAGGTTCTCTCGCCCCCGCGGCCTGGGCTTGTCGCGCGGTTCCCCGCGCCCCTGAAAGCCCAGAAGCCTGGCATATGCCAAGGGGGCAAGGTACTCCTCTCCCCGGCGTTCTGTCCCGGGTTCTCGCAACTCTCGGGGGGCGGATGCTTACCGACGGTAGATCTGACGGGCATGAGCAGCACACGGAATTCGGCAAGCTCCGCCGCCCCGTTGCCCGACCGGTTCGACGTCTCCGGCGTCACCCCGGACGGAGCCGCCTGGCTCGCCTCGGCAGGAACGTATCCGCGCAGCACCCTCACCCTCTGGGAGGAACGCCCGACCGCCCCGGTCGTCCTGCCCTGCGGCACCGCCTTCGACATCGTCAACGTACCCGCGATCTTCGGCCGGCGGATGCTCGGCCGGCTGTGGGACGAGGGGCCGGGCTCCGGCCCGGTGGCCGTGCACCGCGGACGGATGCTGCTGTTCAGCGCGCCGGGCACAGCACAGCGCCTGCCGTCGCTCCTGGAGTGGGAGGAGTGGGGGGCGGGCGAGTCAGGGGAATCCGGGCGCGTCGACGCCATTCCTCCGCTGCTCTGCCACGGGGTCGGCGACGCCGTGACCGTGCCCGCCCTGAGCCCCGTCGCCCGCCTCACGTCCCGCTGGCTGGTGGCGCCCGACACCCGGAATCCGTGGCTTCCGGGGCCCGAGATCCTGGTGTGGGCGGCCGTCCGGGCGGCCCGGACGGCCGCCTCCGCCGCGGTGCGGATATCGATTTTTCCTCCCGCCGATCAGGATGCTAAGGTCTACGACGTCAGCAGGCGCCGCTAGCTCAGTTGGTTAGAGCAGCTGACTCTTAATCAGCGGGTCCGGGGTTCGAGTCCCTGGCGGCGCACAGACGGTGGGAAGCCCCTCGCGGAAGCGAGGGGCTTCTTGCGTGTCCGGCTCCGCGCGGGCGAGGGGCTCAGCCTGTCGTGATCTTCACCGTCCACGCCCCGGACGCCGTCCGGTCCTCGACCTCGACGCGCACCTTCTCGCCGGGGACCGTGAAACTCTCCCCGAGTCCGACGGGCGCGTCCGCCAGGGGCGGGTAGACCGATTCACCCCAGCAGGACTCGGAGTGCGGGTGGGCGTCGATGACCTCGACCGGGCCGCCGCCGGAGTCGGCCTCGCTGCGGATGCGGTAGATCAGGACGCCCTGTGTGCAGGTGGCGCCGTCGTTGCCCGTCGAGGTGCGCGCCTCGAAGGCCAGCGCGCTGTCGGGACCCGTACGGACGACCGCCAATTTGGTACCGCGGCCGGAACCGAAGATGCGCGCCCCCGGTGCCGAGGTCGGCAGGACCGCCCGCGAGGCCGACAGGGCCGGGGCCGAGGTCCGCGCCCGGGAGCCCGGGACGGACCCCCCGGAGGCGGGGTCGGAGACGGCGCCTGAGACGGGCGCCCCGGAGCCCGCGGCGGACCCCCCGGGACCGGGAACCGAACCCCCGGGCTCCGAGGCGGAGCCCTCCGAGTCCGAGGGCGGCCTCCCGGAGCCCGAAGCCGGTGCCGGACCGGCCGGAGCAGGGGCGCTCGCGACGGAAACCGGCGCTCCTGATGCCGCCGTCCCCGCCCCGCCCGTCACCGGACCCGACCCCAGCGGCTCCAACGTCAGCCTCGTGGTCCCGTGCTCCCGCAGGCAGGCCACCTGGCGCGTTTCCAGCCAGCCCAGTTTCCACTTGTGCCAGCCGAACAGGTCGGGGGCGAGGCCGAACTGGCTGCCCATGAGGTCCCAGTCGCCGACGTAGGTGTCCCAGTCGCCCTTGCCGTCGGCGGGGCGGTGGTAGAGGTCGGGCAGGTCGAAGACGTGCCCCGTCTCGTGGGCGAGGACGAGGTGGTCCGGCGGGTGCTTCTCGAAGACCGTGACGACGCGGCGGATGTCCGTGCCGTCGGCTTCGATGGGGGTGTCGAGGTTGACGACCTTCGTCGCGTCGGAGTCGACGCCCGGCGCGTCCGGGTCGGCCACGAAGTAGACGATGTCATAGCGGGAGAAGTCGACCTGCCGGTCGGCCGCGGTGACCGCGTCACGCAGATAGTCGCCGCGCCGCGCCGCGTTCCAGTCGCGCTTTATGGCGTACGAGGTGGAGGCGTGCGGCATCCGGATCCAGTCGCGCTGCGGATGCGGGCGCAGTGTGAACTTGCCGTACGAGGCGCGCTCGAAGAACTGGCTGGTGGCCGGGAAGTAGTCGGCGGCCAGTTCGGCGGGCGTGGTGCGGGGCCGGGAGTCCGGGAAGGACAGATAGACGAGCACCGCGTCGAGGGGGCGGGTGGGACGCGGATAGTCGGCGTTCCAGGTGTCCAGGCCCTCCGAGTGGTGGGCCTCGGTCCGCTTCAGGGCGCAGGGGGAGAAGAGGGGTTCGGCGAGCGCGGGGCCCGTGATCAGGGAAGTCGCGGCCAGCGCCGACATGGAGGTGAACACGGCCGCGGTGCTGCGCCAGCGTGGCACACCCGGACGGGCGAAGGCCCGTGGCGCACCCGGACGAGTGAGGACCCGCGGCACGCCGAGAACCGTCAGGACGTCAGGAACCCGCGGCACATCACGGCTTCGACGCCGCAGGGCCTCTCGGGTGAGATCCCTCAGGGGGCGCTGACGCGGCACGTCGACCTCCGGATGCGGTTTTCGGGACACCGCACCCAGCCTGGGATAGTTCGTGACACTTCGCCCTGTTTGCCTGCACCAGAAGAGTGAGGACCCGTGAGCAGCCGAAACCCCGAACGACACCCCGAACACTCACGGAACGTCACATGCGATCGCCAGACGCAGGAACCGGTCCAGATGCAGGCAGAAACGATCTGTCAGAACCGGTGGTTGTTCCGGGACACTGGACTGTGGCTGGAAGGCTCCGGAACCAGCCTCTATGATCGGCACACTTTCCTGCACGGACACGGCTTGTTCGGCCGTCAAGCACCGGCCGACCACCCGAGAGACCCATACGAAGAACGAGTGCACTGCGGGAGCGAGCGGTGAGCGGAACGTCCGAAGGGCCGACGCCCACGGCAGATCTCATCCGGTCGGCCGTCACAGAACGTCACATCGACACATCTCCGCGTACGTCTCCTCGTACGTACGCCGGGGTGCCTCCCAGCGCATCCGTCTCCGCTGTTTCACCCCCCGGCGCATCCCCTTGCGCCGGTGCCTCTCCCGGCTCGTACGCCCCAGCGGAAACACCCCTCGGCACCCTCGGCACGCCTGAGTCCCCCCTCGACACGCCCGGGTCCATCCCCGACACGCCCGAGTCAGTTCCTGGCATTTCCCAGTCCGTCCCCGATGCGGCGCTCGTCCTACCCGCCGGGACCTCGACATCTCCCGGTGCGTTCCGTGCCGCCTTCGGCGCCGCGCCCCTTCCGATGGCCGTGGTCGACCGCGAGGGTCTGGTCGCCACCGCCAACGAGTCGCTCGGCTCGCTGCTCGGCACCGGATCGGGCGCGCTCGTGGGGCGGATCGCGGCCGATCTGGTCGATCTGGCCTCCGACGCCCGCACCTGGCACGCGTACCGCGAGGTACTGCGCGGCCGGCAGGCCCGGCTGCGCTGCACCCGCCGCCTCAAGCACCCCGACGGGCACTCGCTCTGGGTGCAGGTGACGGTCGCGCCGCTGCCCGCGCAGGAGGAGGCGGTGCTGCTGTCCATCGCGGACATCAGCGCCCGCCGTGAACTCCAGGCGCGGCTGCGGCACTTGCAGATGCACGACCCGGTGACCCGGCTGCCCAACCGCACGCTGTTCTTCGAGCGGCTCTCGTCCGCCCTGGAGGCGGAGGCGTACGAGGAGGGCGGCACCGGCCGGATCGGGCTCTGCTATCTGGACCTGGACGGGTTCAAGGCGGTCAACGACACGCTCGGCCACCGGGTCGGCGACCGGCTGCTCGCGGCCGTGGCCGAACGGCTGACGCGCTGCGCCGACGAGGCGGGTTACGCCCGGGGGGCCACTCCCCTGGTCGCCCGGCTGGGCGGCGACGAGTTCGCCCTGCTGGTCGAGGACTCGACAGGGACGGACCAGTTGGCCGACCTCGCCGAGTCCGTCCTGAAGTCACTGCAGGCGCCCTTCGACCTCTCCGGGCAGCGGCTGTCGGTCTCCGCGTCGATCGGGGTCGTCGAGCGGCGCGCCGCCGGGACGTCCGCGACCCATCTGATGCAGGCCGCGGACACCACGCTGTACTGGGCGAAGGCGGACGGCAAGGGCCGCTGGACGCTGTTCGACCCGGAGCGCAACGCCCACCGGATGACCCGTCAGGCGCTCTCCTCCACGCTCCGGGCGGCGATCGACCGGAACGAATTCGCCCTGGAGTACCAGCCCTTGGTGGGCATGGAGGACGGCGGGGTGCGCGGGGTCGAGGCGCTGGTCCGCTGGAACCATCCGCAGTTCGGCACGCTGACGCCGAATCGGTTCATCGGATTGGCCGAGGAAGACGGTTCGATCGTGCAGCTCGGCCGTTGGGTACTGGCCACGGCCTGCCGCCAGGCCCGCCGTTGGCAGCTGGACCACCCGGACGCGGCGCCGATCTTCGTCAGCGTCAACGTCGCCGTACGGCAGGTGTGGGACTCCGACCTGGTCGCTGACGTGGCGGAGATCCTCGCTGAGACGGGTCTCGCCCCGCATCTGCTCCAGTTGGAGCTGACGGAGTCGGCGGTGATGGGCTCGGCCGGACGGCCCCTCCAGGCTCTCCAGGCCCTCAGCGACATGGGCGTCCGCATCGCCATCGACGACTTCGGCACCGGCTACTCCAACCTCGCCTACCTCAGCCGCCTGCCGGTCTCCGTCCTGAAGCTGGACGGCTCCTTCGTCCGCGGCTTCCAGTACGAGGGGCCCGACGGCGGCGCCCACCCCAACCCCGCCGACGAGGTCATCGTCGAGGCCCTCATCCAACTCGCCCACCGGCTCGGCCTGACGGTCACCGCCGAATGCGTGGAGACCGCCTCCCAGGCCACCCGGCTGCGCGGGATCGGCTGCGACACCGGGCAGGGCTGGCTGTACTCCCGCCCGGTGGCGCCGGATCGTATCTCCGCCCTTTTGACGGCGAACTCCTGACGGAGATCTTCCGGCAGAGAGCCCGGCGGCCAACGGGCGCTAGTCCGCCTTCGGCAGCCCGTACGCGTCCGCGATCAGTTCGTACGAGCGCAGGCGTACGTCGCCGCCGTGGGCGTTGCCCGTGAGCATCAGCTCGTCGGCGCCGGTGCGCTTCTGGAGGTCGTCGAGGCCGGCGCGGACCTCGTCCGCGGTGCCGTGGATGACGTTGGCGTTCCAGGAGTCGACGAACTCACGTTCCATCGGGCTGAAGTCGTACGCCTCCGCCTCCTCCGGGGTCGGGACAAGACCCGGGCGGCCGGTGCGCAGACGGACCATGTTCAGGGCCGCGGCCCTGACCTGGCGGCGGGCCTCCTTCTCGTCGTCCGTGGCGAGGGCGGAGACGCCGATCAGGGCATACGGGGCGTCCAGCACGGCGCTCGGCCGGAAGGACTCGCGGTAGAGGTCCAGCGCCGGGATCGTGTTCTGGGCCGAGAAGTGGTGCGCGAAGGCGAAGGGGAGGCCGAGGACGCCGGCCAGACGGGCGCTGAAACCGGAGGAGCCGAGGAGCCAGATCGGGGGGCGGTGCGGGGACTGTACGCCGCCCGGGGAGGTCGACTGGACGGGACCCGGGACCGCGTGGATGCGGGCGTAGGGGTGGCCGGCCGGGAAGTCGTCGTCCAGGAAGCGGGTCAGCTCCGCGAGCTGCTCGGGGAAGTCGTCGGCGCCCTCGTTCAGGCGGTCGGTGCGGCGGAGGGCGGCGGCCGTGGCGCCGTCGGTGCCGGGGGCTCGGCCCAGGCCCAGGTCCACTCGGCCCGGGGCCATGGCTTCCAGCGTGCCGAACTGCTCCGCGATCACCAGGGGGGCGTGGTTCGGGAGCATGACACCGCCCGAGCCCAGGCGGATGCGGGTCGTGTGGGCGGCGAGGTGGGCGAGGATCACCGCGGGTGAGGAGGAGGCCACGCCCGGCATGGAGTGGTGTTCGGCGACCCAGTAGCGGTGGAAGCCGCGGGACTCCGCGAGGCGGGAGATGGCGACGCTGGTGCGCAGGGCGTCGGTCGCGGTGCGGCCGGCGCCCACGGTGACCAGGTCCAGTACGGAGACGGGTACGGGCGCGGTGCCTTGCGCGGTGCCTCGGATCTCGTCCGTGTCGTCCACCGGGGTGCCTCCTGTTGCGTACGTGTTGCTGTCCTCCGACCGCCAACAGGAGACAGTCCCCGCTTATTCCCGGCACCGCGCCCCGGTACGCGGGCCAGGAGTCTCTCGCCCCCGCCGCCCCTACCCGTCCCATCCCCCAGGGGCTCCGCCCCTTCAACCCCGCCAGGGGCGCTGCGCCCCCTGGACCCCCGCATCGGCCTGAACGGCCTCGTCCTCAAACGCCGGACGGGCTGAAGATGCGGGCCGGGGTGGGTGGCGGGCGGGCCTCGGTCTCGAACGCTGGGCGTTACACCTGAATGATGGGCTCCTTCGTGAAGAGGGTGCCCAGGGTGGGGGCGTTCACCTTGCGGTCGGCGAGGCGCAGGGCCTCCCAGACCGTGACCTGGTTGGCGGTGAGGACCGGCTTGGAGAGGTCCTTCTCCAGAGCCGACAGGTGCGCCGCCGTATGGAGAGCCGTGTCGGGGACAAGGACGGCGTCCGCGTCGGGGTGGTCACCGGCCCGGGTGAGCTCGAGGACCTGTGCCTCGCCCCAGGTCCCGACCTCCGCCGCCGTGACGATGCCGGAGGCCCTGCTCGACACGACCTCCACCCCCGCCTCCCGAAGGAACACGGCGAAAAGGTCCGCCACGTCCTGCGGATAGGTCGCCGCGATCGCGACCCTGCGGGCCCCGATCTCCCGGACGGCGTGCGCGAACGCGAAGGACGTGGAGGAGGCGGGCAGCCCGGCGGCCCGGGCCAGGGCGCGTACCTGCTCGTGGGCGCCCTCCCAGCCGTACACGAAGCTGCCGCTGGTGCACGCCCAGACCACGGCCTCCGCGCCGGACAGCCGCAACTCCTCGACGCCCGCCGAGAGCCGGGCCGCCGAGCCCATCTCGCGCAGCGCGTCGATCCGGTGGGCGTCCTCCCCGATGTCCGTGTGCACCAGCTGCAGGCGGACGTCGCTGCCCAGGAGCTGTTCGATGCGCGGGTAGTCGTCCTCGGCCGAGTGGCCCGGGTAGAGGAATCCGAGTGCGGTCATGCCCAACCTTCCTGTCTTCCGGCAGTACAGGTCCCCCGCGGGCGGACTGATCGATCAGCCGCTGATAGGGGCCCACCGCCCGGGTACCCAGGTGACGCGGGCACGCCCACACTTTCCCGTACCCGTACGGGCGCCGTGTCCCGCAGTTCCGTGTGAACTGCGGAATCACGCCGCGCACCAGCAGGTTGGTGCAGCTGTTGACCTCCCCTCGCGCTTCGCGAGGGCCCGGCCATCACTGACCGGACTTTCTGCTTCACCGCCGACCGCTGCCCCGGTTAAGGCGTGGGACGGTGTGCCGCCCAGCAGTCTTACGTCAGCTCCACAGACATGACATCCCGCCAGCCCGGCGGTAGACCCCGAGCGCAGTGGCCTGA
The DNA here is from genome assembly GCF_040634475.1 of Streptomyces sp. NPDC007095. NCBI lineage: Bacteria > Bacillati > Actinomycetota > Actinomycetes > Kitasatosporales > Streptomycetaceae > Streptomyces > Streptomyces sp. NPDC007095. The sequence goes on along the minus strand of NZ_JBEYFS010000147.1, from coordinate 19,577 downwards.
GGCGCCACCGAACCTACCGGCGGACGCCCTGCACCCAGGCCACTCCCTTCCCGCATTCATCCGAAGGGGTGACCCAGCGGTGACAGCGACCCCGCCCACGAAACTGCCGGAGGTGCACGCGTACGCCACGACCTCGGGCGCGACCGCGTTCAGCGCGCGGACCGCGTCGGAGAGCGTCTCGTGCTCGGAGACCAGGCGGGCCAGGTCCTGGCTCACCTCGACCGGCACGAACGGGGTGCGGGTCAGATGCAGGGAGACGTCGTCGGGGACCCAGCGCCACAGCTCGCGGTCGAGGGCGAAGTCGAAGGGGGCGACGACGCCGATCCCGCGCTGCGGGCGGGGGCCGCCGAGAAAGGAGACGTCCATGGCAGCACCGGCCTCACGAAGGGAGACGAAGGGGCAACGGACCGTGTGTGCGTCCGTGTTGACGAAGGTAGGTTCGGGTGCGAGCGTGGTCAATCCGCGCATCTCAGACGCAGACGGCTCCGGCCACCCCCACCCGCCCCGCGGGTTCGTCCTCTCAGGAACTCAGGAAGCCTCCGAAACCCTTCGGGACTCTTCGGAACTCTCAGGAAAGCGGACTCGCATTGCGAAACGGTTTCCCTCGCCCGCCCCGCCCCGTATCCGCGTCGCCCCGGGCATCCGGGTCCGGCGCCGGATCCCGCACCACCCTCCTCGTCCTGGACGCCGAGCCGCTCCCGCGCCTCGGCAGACTGACCGGCCGGGTGCGGATCGAGCACGCCGACGAGTCGACGCTGGCCGAGCGACTGCCGCACGCGGACGTTCTGCTGGTCTGGGACTTCACCTCGCACGCGGTGCGCCGCGCCTGGCCCGGCGAGGGCCCCCGGCCGCGCTGGGTGCACACGGCGAGCGCGGGCGTCGACCACCTCATGTGTCCCGAACTCGCCGCGTCCGACACGGTGGTGACCAACGCGCGCGGGATCTTCGACCGGCCGATCGCCGAGTACGTCGCCGCACTGGTCCTCGCGATGGCCAAGGACCTGCCGAGGACGTGGGACCTGCAGCGGCAGCGGGAGTGGCGGCACCGGGAGTCGCAGCGGGTGGCGGGCACCCGCGCGTGTGTGGTCGGTTCCGGGCCGATCGGGCGGACGATCGTCAAGACGCTCAAGGCACTCGAGGTGACGACGGCCCTGGTGGGGCGTACCGCGCGCACCGGGATCCACGGGCCCGAGGAGCTCGACCGGCTGATGGCGCGCGCCGACTGGGTGGTGTCGGCGGCGCCGCTCACCGAGGCCACGTACGGCATGTTCGACGCGCGGCGCTTCGGGATGATGCAGCCCTCGGCGCGCTTCATCAACGTCGGCCGGGGGCAGTTGGTCGTCGAGGACGCGCTCGCCGAGGCACTGTCGAAGCGGTGGATCGCGGGCGCGGCCCTCGATGTCTTCCAGGACGAGCCGCTCGGCCCGGACAGCCCGCTGTGGGGTGTCCCCGGGCTGATCGTGTCGCCGCACATGAGCGGTGACACGGTCGGCTGGCGGGACGAACTCGGGGCGCAGTTCGTGGAGATGTACGAGCGCTGGGAGGCGGGCAGACCGCTGCCGAACGTGGTCGACAAGAAGCGCGGATACGTACCGGGACACTGAGACTTCCCCGACTTCCCCTGGAGGGGCCGATGCCGGAACTCGTCGAGCTGACCGCGGTACAACTCCTCGACGGCTACCGCAAGGGCGAGTTCAGCCCCGTGGACGCCACGCGGGCGGCGTTGCGCAAGGCCGTGGAGATCCAGCGGGAGGTGAACGCGTTCGTACGTCTCGACGCGGACGCGGCCCTCGCGCGGGCGGCGCGGTCCGCGGACCGCTGGCGGCGGGGTGAGCCGGCCGGGCTGCTGGACGGGGTACCGGTCTCCGTCAAGGACATCCTGCTGCTGCGTGGCGGACCGACCCTTCGCGGCTCCAAGACCGTTGATCCACAGGGGAGTTGGGACGAGGACGCGCCGTCCGTCGCCCGGCTGCGCGAGCACGGGGCGGTGTTCCTCGGGAAGACGACGACACCCGAGTTCGGCTGGAAGGGCGTCACGGATTCGCCGCTGTCGGGGGTCACCCGCAATCCGTACGACGTCACGCGCACGGCGGGCGGCTCCAGCGGCGGCAGCGCGGCGGCCGTCGCGCTCGGGGCGGGACCGCTGGCGCTGGGCACGGACGGGGGCGGCAGTGTGCGCATCCCGGCCGCGTTCTGCGGGATCTTCGGTCTGAAACCGACGTACGGGAGGGTGCCGCTGTACCCCGCGAGCGCGTTCGGGACGCTCTCGCACGTGGGGCCGATGACACGGGACGCGGCCGACGCGGCGCTGATGATGGACGTGATCAGCGGGCCGGACGCCCGTGACTGGTCGGCGCTCGGGCCGGTGGACGGGTCGTTCGTCGAGGCCCTCGATGGTGGGGTGCGCGGGCTGCGGGTCGCGTACTCGCCGTCCCTCGGCGGGCAGGTCGCGGTCCAGCCGGCCGTCGCGGCGGCGGTGCGGCGGGCGGTGGAGCGGCTCGCGGGGCTCGGCGCGTACGTCACCGAGGCCGACCCCGATCTCACCGACCCGGTGGAGGCCTTCCACGTCCTGTGGTTCGGCGGTGCGGCCCGGGTGGCCCAGCGGCTCGGGCCACAGCAGCGGGAGTCGCTGGACCCGGGGCTGCGGGAGATCTGCGCACGGGGCGCCCGGTCCAGCGCGCTGGACTACCTGGCCGCGGTGGACGTCCGGATGGAGCTCGGACGGCGGATGGGGCGCTTCCACGAGTCGTACGACGTACTGGTGACGCCGACCCTGCCGCTGACGGCGTTCGCGGCGGGGGTGGAGGTGCCGCCGGGCTCCGGTCACCGCCGCTGGACGGGGTGGACCCCGTTCACGTACCCCTTCAACATGACCCAGCAGCCCGCCGCGAGCGTCCCGGTCGGCACGGACGGCGACGGCCTCCCGGTAGGCCTGCAGATCGTCGCCGCCCGCCACCGCGACGACGTCGTCCTGCGCACGGCACACGCCCTCTACGAGACGGGCGCCGCGGGGGTGGCTCCGCCGCCGGGGTTCCAGGGACGCCCCTGAGCCCCACGGCCCTACGCCCTACGCCCTACGCCCTATGCCCTACGGAAGCGCCCCTGAGCCCCACGGCCCTACGCCCTACGGAAGCTGAGCGTCTCGCCCTGGGCGCCCGAGCGCCAGAGGTCGTTGCACGCCTCGGCCATCGCCTCCAGTCCCTCGGTCACCTGGCCCCAGACGATGCCCGGGACCCAGCCCACGTCCCCGTTGAGCAGCAGGTTGTTGCGTTCGTAGAAGAGGGCGAGGTCGACGACCGTGGTGCCGGGGCGCACGTCGGTGTCGTAGCCGTAGGCCTTGGTGCCCAGTTCCGTGCCCGCGAAGGCGAAATAACAGAGGTCTCCAGGAATGGGGGTAACTGTCGGATTTTCCAGTGGTGGCCGATTTCACGAAAGGCGGGAAAAGGGCGTAGATCTCATTGCGCGCGTACTTCGCGTGGTAGACGTCGCCGCCCAGGGGAAGCGCGTCCCATACCGCCGCGCAGGTGATCGGCGCCCGGTCGTCCAGCAGTTTCGCCGTGCAGTGGATTCCTCGCTCGACCAGCGAGACCTCGATGAATCGATCAGCCATGCATTCCATGGTCTCCCCGGAGTCAAGGGTGCCTCGACGTCACTCTCCGTCGTACGGGGCCGAAATCGATCCGAATACTTCGCATGCTCTCGGGTAGCCGCGCGGCCATGGCTCCACCACTCAGGAATGACGGGAATGACGGGACCGACGCGGAGAAACGAAGTCCGAGTCGGCGGTCGCTGCTCGCGGGTGTCTCCGCGCTCGGTGCCGCCGGCGCGCTGGGCGCCGCCGGCTGCACCCGGGTCGCCACCGCGTCCGACAGCGGCGGTGATCTCCTCGGCCGGCTCAAGGCGCAGGGCGTCGTACGGCTGGGCATAGCCGGTGAGATCCCGTTCGGCTACATCGACAGGAACGGTGAACTGACCGGCGAGGCGCCCGAACTCGCCAAGGTGATCTTCAAGCGGCTGGGCGTCGACCGGGTGCAGCCCGTGCCGACCGAGTTCGGCTCGCTCATTCCCGGACTCAACTCACAGCAGTTCGACGTCGTGTCCGCGGGGATGTACATCAACCCGGAACGCTGTCAGCAGGTCGTCTTCGCCGACCCGGACTACCAGATGCTGGACGCCTTCATCGTGCGCAAGGGCAATCCGAAGGGCCTGCACGACTACAAGGACGTCGTGGCGAAGAAGGCCAGATTCGCGACCGGCACCGGGTACGCCGAGATCCAGTACGCCGTCGAGGCCGGGTACAAGGAGAGCGACATCCTGATCGTGCCGGATCAGGTCGCCGGGCTGAACGCGGTCGAGGCAGGCCGTGTCGACGTCTTCGCCGGGACCGCGCTGACCACGCGCGAGGTGGTCAGGAAGTCCCGCAAGGCCGAGAGCACGAAGCCGTTCACGCCCCTGGTGCAGGGCAAGCCGCACGTCGACGGCGGCGGCTTCGCTTTCCGTTCCGCCGAGACGCGGCTGCGCGACGCCTTCAACGTGGAACTGAAGAAGCTGAAGGCCAGCGGGGAGTTGTTCCGCATCCTGCGGCCTTTCGGGTTCACCCGGGCCGAGATGACCGACATGACCGCGAAGGAGCTCTGCCGCGGATGACCTCGGGACTCTGGGAACTCGTACTCAAAGGTGTCTGGGTCACCGTCCAGTTGCTGTTCCTCAGCTCGCTGGTGGCCGGTGCCGTCTCGTTCGCCGTCGGTGTCGCGCGCACCTCGCGGCGGTGGATCGTCCGCTTCCTCGCGGGCGTCTACACCGAGGTGTTCCGCGGCACCTCCGCCCTGATCATGATCTTCTGGGTGTACTTCGTGCTGCCGCTCGCCTTCGGCTGGCAGCTCGTCCCGATGTGGGCGGGGACGCTGGCGCTGGGGCTGACCTACGGGGCGTACGGCAGTGAGATCGTGCGCGGCGCCCTGAACGCCGTCGATCCCGCCCAGCGCGAGGGCGGCATCGCGCTCGGCTTCACGCCCTGGCAGCGGATGCGGCTGATCCTGCTGCCGCAGGCGGTACCCGAGATGATCCCCTCCTTCTGCAACCTGCTGGTCGAACTGCTCAAGGGCACGGCCCTGGTGTCGATCATGGGCATGGGCGATCTGACGTTCAGCGGCAACCTCGTGCGGCTCGCGCTCCAGGAGAGCGCGGAGATCTACGCGTACGTCCTGCTGATCTACTTCGCGATCGCCTTCGTGATCACCCGGCTGATGCGCGCGCTGGAGCGGCGGCTGAAGGCCGGGATCGGCAAGGCGCCCCAGCCCGCCACAAGCACCTTGCGGCGCGCGGAAGCCACGGGCGTCGGAGCGACGGGAGGTGCCGCATGAACTGGGACTGGGGCGCGGTGCGCGATTTCATGCCGCACTTCCGGGACGGACTGCTGGTCACCCTGCAGGCACTGGCACTCGGCTCGGTGATCTCCTTCGCCCTGGGTCTGGTGTGGGCGCTGCTGATGCGCACGCCGACCCGCTGGGTGCGCTGGCCGGTCGGGGTCGTCACGGAGTTCATCCGCAACACCCCGCTGCTGGTGCAGCTGTTCTTCCTCTTCTACGTGCTGCCCGAGTGGAACATCACGTTCTCCGCGCTGACCACCGGTGTCGTCGCGATCGGGCTGCACTACTCGACGTACACGATGCAGGTCTACCGGGCCGGTATCGAGGGCGTGCCGGCCGGCCAGTGGGAAGCGGCCACCGCGCTCAACCTGCCGCTGCGGCGCACCTGGACCGCGGTGATCCTGCCGCAGGCGATCCGCCGGGTGGTGCCCGCACTCGGCAACTACGTCATCTCGATGCTCAAGGACACCCCGATGCTGATGGCGATCACCGTGCTGGAGATGCTCGGTGAGGCGCGGGTGTACTCGCAGGAGCACTTCCAGTTCACCGAGCCGCTCACGGTCATCGGCGTGGCCTTCATCCTCATTTCCTATCCGGCTTCCCTCCTTCTGCGAGCCCTGGAGCGACGTCTTGTCCGCTGACACCCCCCTCGACACCTCTACGAACCCCGCGGAGAAAGCCGACAACACGGCCAATCCTCCGGTGGACGGCGGCGAGCTGATCCGTTTCGACAAGGTCACCAAGCGCTTCGGGGACAACACCGTCCTCGACGGCCTCGACTTCCGCGTCGACTCCGGCAAGCACGTCACCCTGATCGGCCCGTCCGGCTCCGGCAAGACGACGATCCTGCGGCTGCTGATGACCCTGGCCAAGCCCGACGAGGGCACGATCACGGTCGCCGGTGAGCGGCTCCACCCGGCCCCCGAGAAGCAGATCCGGGAGGTTCGCAAGAAGATCGGGATGGTCTTCCAGCAGTTCAACCTCTTCCCGAACATGAAGGTGCTCCGCAACATCACCGAGGCACCGGTCACCGTCCTCGGGCTGTCCAGGGACGAGGCCGAGGCGCGGGCCCGGGAGCTGCTGGAGATGGTGGGTCTCGCGGACAAGTGCGACGCCTACCCGAGTCAGCTGTCCGGCGGACAGCAGCAGCGGGTGGCGATCGCACGGGCGCTGGCGATGCGGCCCCAGGTACTGCTCCTGGACGAGGTCACGTCCGCGCTCGACCCCGAACTGGTCACGGGCGTCCTCGACGTCCTCCGTGACATCGCCCGCACCACCGACATCACCATGCTCTGTGTGACCCACGAGATGAATTTCGCCCGCGACATCTCGGACCAGGTACTGATGTTCGATTCCGGCCATGTCATAGAGTCCGGTCCGCCCGACCGGATCTTCACCGATCCGGAGCACGAAAGGACCCGGGAATTCCTCAGCGCGATCCTGTGACTACAAGCAGTGAACGCGACAAGGCGCGAGGTCCGGACCGCGCGGCATGCCCACCAAGCCATGACATAGGCATATGCCAGAGTGTCGCACTCCTGCTAAGCGAACCGGAGCGCGCCGACTTTCTCGCCAACAGCCCCTCCCCACCGAGCGTTTGACAGTTATCGTGGAGGAGCTCAGCTGTCCGGATCGATGGCCCAGAAAGCGCAGGGGGAAACCGTGGCGCTGATGAACGAGCCGACCGCGCCGTACCACTCGGCCCAGGACGCCCTGCGCGTCCTGGAGACGGTGGCCCGGCACTCCGGCGGCGTCACCGACGTCGAGCTGGCCCGCCAGACGGGCCTCGGCACGGAGCGCCTGACCGTGCTGCTGCGGATGCTGCGCCGGGAGGGGTACGTCGAGCAGGTCATCGACGGCGCGTACGTCGCCGGTGCCGCCCTCGGCCGGCTGGGCTCCGCCCACGGTCGCGACCAGGCGCTGCGCGAGAAACTCCAGCAGACCATCGACCGGCTGCGCGACTCGGTCGGCGCCGCGATCTACATCAGCCGCTACATCGACGGCGAGGTGCACGTCACCCAGTGCGCCGAGGGTCCCGCGACCCCCGCGGTCAACGAATGGGTGGACTTCCGTTCCTCGGCCCACGCCAGCGCGGTCGGCAAGAGCCTCCTCGGCCAGCTCGACCTGAACGCCCGGCGCGACCATCTCTCCCGCCACAGGATGGCCCGCCTCACCTCGCGGACCATCACCAACGAGCGGCTGCTGCTGTCCCGGCTCGACGCCCAGCCGGCCACGGTGCCGGTGCTCGACCTCCAGGAGTACGCGATCGGCACGGTCTGCGCGGCCGTCCCCATCACCGCGGGCTCCTCGGTCGGCTGCCTCGCCCTCTCCCTCCCGGTCGAACACGCCCACCGCCTGCGCCGCGCCGCCGACACCCTCAACCGCGGCGCCGCCCCCGTCCTGCTCTCCCTGGCCATCTAGGACCCGCTCTTCGGGATCAGGCGCTGGGTGGTCGGAAGCACCCGTCCGGACCAGGTAGTATTTCTTTTGTCGCCGACCGCGAGAGCGGGAGGCGGGAGTCATGCGCCGCTAGCTCAGTTGGTTAGAGCAGCTGACTCTTAATCAGCGGGTCCGGGGTTCGAGTCCCTGGCGGCGCACATGAGAAGGCCCTTCACGATTGTGGGGGGCCTTCAAGCATGTCCCAGCGCCTCGGCGAGGGCGCGGGCCGTCGGGGTCGTGTAGAGCAGCCGCATGGGGAGCGCGGGCAGCCCGCGCTCCCGCAGGGCGGTGCCGACACGGATCGCGTAGAGCGAGTTCCCGCCGAGCTCGAAGAAGTTGTCGTCCGGGCCGACGGGGACACCGAGGATCTCCGCCCAGACTCCGGCGAGGGCCGTCACCAGGTCTCCGGTAGGGGTCGTCACCAGGTCTCCGGCGGGCGCAGGCACCAGGTCTCCGATGGGGGTCGTCACCAGGTCTCCGGCGGGCGCAGGCACCAGGTCTCCGGCGGGCGCGGGCACCGGTACGGGCCTCGTGGGTGCCGGCGCCGGCAGACGGTCGCGGTCCAGCTTGCCGTTCGGGGTGAGCGGCAGCGCGGGGACGGCGGTGACGGTCGTCGGCAGCATGTGGTCGGGCAGCAGCCGGGCGGCCCGACGGCGTACGTCGCCGGTGTCCCCGTCGGCCACGACATACGCGTCGATCCGCACCCCCGCCGCGTCCTCGAAGGCGTCCCCGCTCAGTACCACCGCCACCGCCGTGACCACCGGGTCCTCCAGCAGCACCGCCCGGATCTCGTCCGGTTCGATCCGGTGTCCGCGCACCTTCACCTGACTGTCGATCCGCCCCAGGTACTCCAGTGAACCGTCGGCGCGCAGCCGCCCCAGGTCACCGCTGCGATACCACCGGCCAGGTCCGTACGGATCGTTCACGAACCGCTCGGCCGTCAGCTCGGGCCGCCCCAGATAACCGAGGGCGAGTCCGGCCCCGCCCACCCAGATCTCCCCCGCCGCGCCCGTCGGCAGCGGGCGCCCCCGCTCGTCGCGCACCGACACCGCCCAGCCGGGCAGCGGGCGGCCCACCGAGCGGGAAGCTGCCAGAGCCTCGCGCCGGGTGACGGTCGCCGCGGTGACGTGGACGGTGGTCTCCGTGATCCCGTACATGTTGACCAGGCGGCAGCGGTTCTCCGGGTGGTGGTCGAACCAGCCGAGCAACGGCCGGGTGTCCAGCGCCTCCCCGCCCAGCACCACCAGCCGCACCGAAAGCCGTTCCTTCGCGCTCCGGTCCACCGCCCGCAACTGCCCGAAGGCCGACGGGGTCTGGCTGAGGACGGTCACCGACTCCCGTACGAGCAGCGCGTGGAAGTCCTCCGGCGAGCGCGCCACCCAGTGGTCCACGACCACCAGCCGGGCGCCGGTCAGCAGGGCGCCCCAGATCTCCCACACCGAGAAGTCGAAGGCCCCGGAGTGGAAGAACGTCCAGGTGTCTTCGGCGGTGAGGGCGAAGTCCTCGCGGGTGGCGTCGAGGAGGGCGAGGACATTGGCGTGGGGGACGACGACCCCCTTGGGGCGGCCGGTCGAACCGGAGGTGTGGATGACGTAGGCGGGATCCCGCGGGGAGCCCTTTGGCAGCCGGTCGGCCCGCGCGACGCCCAGGTGGGGCGCGGTGTCCCGGACGACCAGCCGTACGCCCGCGTCGCGCGCCGTGCGGTCGAGGCGCTCCTCGGGGTGCGCCGGGTCCATCGGTACGTACGCCGCGCCCGCCTTCAGCACCGCGAGCATCGTGGCCACCAGGTCGGCGCCCCGCTCCAGCCGGATGCCGACCCTGTCACCGGGGCGTACCCCGGCGGCGCGCAGTCCTGCGGCGAGGCGCTCGGCGCGCTCGCGCAGTGCCCCGTACGTCGTCGTGGTGCCGTCGTGGGTGAGAGCGGGGGCGTCGGGGTGGCGGTCGGCTCGGGCGTCGAAGGCGGTGTCGATACGGGTGGGGGCTGTATGGGTGGGGGCTGTACCAATGGGGCCTGTACGAGTGGGGGCTGTACCAATGGGGCCTGTACGAGTGGGGGCTGTACGGGTGGGGGCTGTACCAATGGGGCCTGTACGAGTGGGGGCTGTACCAATGGGGCCTGTACGAGTGGGGGCTGTACCAATGGGGCCTGTACGGGTGGGGGCTGTACCAATGGGGCCTGTACGGGTGGGGGCTGTACCAGTGGCGTCGTCGGGCCGGGGTTTCGCGGCGGGGGGCGCGAGCAGGCGCTCGGCCTCCTCGCGGGGGACCAGCTCGATCTCCGCGAGGGGGACCCGGCCCAGCTGACCGTGCACATGGATGAGGTGGCGGGCGAAGTCCCGGGCGGAGGCGTCATCGATGTGCCGGAGCCGGTGGTGCAGCTCGACCGTGGCCCCTCGGGGGACCAGAGTCAGCGGGAAGGGGACCGACTGGAAAGGGAGTCGGTGGCTGAAGGCAGGGTCCCCCGGGCCCGGGTCGTCGAGGACCGTGGCGTACGCGGGCAGTGCGTCCCCCGGATCGCGGTGTTCGTAGCGGGCGAGGACCAGGGCGGCGGCGAGGACAAGGGCGGCTGGGGTCCCGGCCGGCGCCGGGACAGGGACCACGCCCGTCCGGTCACCGGCGCCCTCGTCACCCGTCGCCCAGCCGACACGGGTCCGGAGCGAGCCTCTCGGCGGTTCATGGCCGCCGAGCGGAACGGTCACTTCGGCGGCGGGGCGGTGCCCGAGCAGGACGTGCGCGATGTCCTGGAGCGCGGCCGGGGTCAGCACCGCGTGGTCGGCCACCAGCACCAGATGGGCGCCCCCGTCCTCGACTCCTGTGCCCCCGCCCTCGTACCGCAGCAGGACCGCGCGGAACGCCGGGCCCGATGGGTCCAGCGGCCGGTGGAGTTCGGTCCGCAGCCGGTGTACGGCGAACCGCGCGGGCACCGCGTCGCTCCACAACACCGGCCACCGCTCGGGCAGGTCGGGCCACCAGCCACGTACGGCCGCGTCGAGGAGGGGCCCGGGATCGACGGCGGCGGGAAGGCGCGCGGCAAGGGCGTGACACGTCACGTTCGGTCTCCAACCGTGGGGCGAGGGCCTGGGCCCTGTCGTCACATTCCCGTCCGCCCCGCGACGCCATGGCCCGCCCTCCGGGCGGGCGACGGGATTTCGACGACAGGACCTAGCGGGCCGAGAAACCTCCGTCGACCGTGAGGACGGTGCCGGTCACCTGGCGGGACTCGTCGGAGGCGAGCCAGAGGGCGGCGGTGGCGACGTCGTCCGGTTCGACGAGGGCGTTCATGGGCTGGGCCTGGACGAAGGTCTGCTCGTGCTCGGCGACCGGCACGTCCAGGGCGCGGGCGATCTCGGCGAGCATCCGGCCCTCCACACGGGGGTCGTCGCGGACAGAGCCGGGGCAGATGGCGTTGACGCGCACCCGGCGGGGCGCGTAGTCGAGGGCGACCGCCTTGGTCAGGCCGATCAGGCCGTGCTTGGCGGCGACGTACCCGGCGAAGTGGCGGTAGCCGACGAGCCCGGCCGTGGAGGCGATGTTGATGATCGAGCCGGCGCCCCGCGCGGTCATCAGGGCGCCCGCCGCGCGGATCGTGCGCCAGGCCCCGGAGAGGTCCACGTCCAGCATCAGCTGCCACTCGTGCTCCTCGATCTCGTGGGCGGCCCGGCCGGAGGGCGCGGCGATCCCGGCGTTGTTGACGAGGACGTCGAGCCGCCCGAAGCGGGCCGTCGTCTCCTTCACCGCCGTCTCCACCGCGGCCAGGTCCCGTACGTCGACCCGGGCCGTACGGACGGCGGCGCCCGTCTCCCGGCAGAGCTCCGCCGTGTGCGCCAACTGGCTCTCGGAGCCCAGCGGGTAGGGCACACCCGGGAGGTCCGCCGCGATGTCCAGGAGCATCAGGTCGGCGCCCTCGCGGGCGAACGCGACGGCGGTCGCCCGGCCGATGCCGCGGGCCGCGCCGGTGACGAGGGCGACCTTGCCCGAGAGCCTGGGACCGCCCGGGCTCACCGCGCTCACCAGCTCGCCCCGCTCACTCACCTGGCACGTCCGGCGCGGAGTTCGGCCCCGATCAGACGCAGGAGGGCGCCCGGGTTCTCCGTCGGGTACATGTGGCCGCCGTCCAGTTCCGCCGTGGTGAGCTTTCCGGTGGTGGCGCGGGACCACTCGGCGGCCTGGGCCGCGCTCACCAGCTCGTCGTCGCGGCCGCGCAGGGCGAGGACCGGGGCGGCGAGCGGGCGGTCGCAGGCGGGCCGGTACGTCTCGTGCATCCGTACGTCGGCCCGCAGCAGCGGGAGCAGCAGCTCGCGCATCTCCGGGTGCTCCAGGGCCGGGTGCGCGTACCCGGCGAAGGTGCGCACCCGGGCCAGGAACTCCGCGTCGGGCAGACCGCTCGCCCGGTCCGCGCGGCCGCTCCACGGGCCCGGCGCGCCGCTGACGACGAGGGCGTCGAGGCGGACGCCGGGCTCGGCCTCCAGCCGGTGTGCCAGCTCGAAGCCGAGCACCGCGCCAAGGCTGTGCCCGAACACCGCCACCCGCGCGCCCTCCGGGAGCTGCCGGGTCACCTGGGTGTGCGCCTCGGCGGCCGCCCGCACCGCGTCCGTGTGCGGCTCCTCCACGAACCGCTCCTCGCGGCCGGGGAGTTGCACCGGCAGGACGCACAGGTCCGCCGGCGCCCGGTCCTGCCACGGCTTGAAGAAGGACGCGCCCGCCCCGGCGAAGGGCAGACAGACAAGGTGGGTCTCTTCCACTGCTGACATCGCTCCCGGGTCTCGGTTCCGGATACAAGAGGGCCGGGGCTCAGCCCGTGGTGACGAACTCGGTGAGGACCCGGGCCAGCAGACCGGGGTCCTGCGCCCCGCACAGCTCCCGCGCGGAGTGCATCGACAGCCCCGGTACGCCCACGTCGACGGTGGCGACTCCCAGCCGGGCCGCGGTGATCGGGCCGATCGAGGTGCCGCACGGCATGGCGTTGTGGGAGACGAACGGCTGCCAGGGCACCTCGGCGCGCTCGCAGGCCGCGGCGAAGGCGGCGACTCCGGTGCCGTCGGTGGCGTACCGCTGGTTGACGTTGACCTTGACGACGGGGCCGCCGTTGGGGAGGGGGTGGTGGTCCGGGTCGTGGCGTTCGGCGTAGTTGGGGTGCACGGCGTGCGACATGTCGGCGGAGACGCAGAAGGCGCCGGCGAGGGCCCGGTTGAAGTCCTCGGCGCTGCCGCCGCGCGCGGCGACGGACCGGCCGAGCACCCGCTCCAGCAGGGGGCCCTGGGCGCCCGACTGGGAGCCGCTGCCGACCTCCTCGTGGTCGAAGGCGGCGAGCACCGGGATGTGGGCGGGCGGCCGGGCGGCGGTGGCGGCGGCGACCAGCGCGGTGACGCCCGCGTGCACGGAGATCTGGTTGTCCAGACGCGGTGAGACGAGGAACTCCTCGTCGGCGCCGAGGTAGCCGGGCGGCTGGATGTCGTGCAGCATCAGGTCCCAGCCGAGGACCTCGGCGACGTCGGTGTCCGCCTCGGCGGCGACCCGGGCGAGCAGGGCGCCGGGCCGGGCGGGGCCGAGTCCCCACAGCGGGGTCATGTGCAGCTGCGGGTCGAGAGCGACGCCTTCGTTGACGGCACGGTCGAGGTGGATGGCGAGCTGGGGCACGCGCAGCAGCGGCCGGTCGACGCAGACGAGGCGGCTGGCTCCGTCACGCAGCGTCAGCCGGCCCGAGACACCGAGGTCGCGGTCGAGCCAGGTGTTGTGGGGGACGCCGCCGTAGATCTCCACGGCGATCTGCCGCCAGCCCGCGGAGCCGGTGTCGGGCTCGGGCTTGATCCGCAGGTTCGGGGAGTCGGTGTGGGCGCCGACGATCCTGAACGGGGTGCGGGCCGGGGCGCCCGCGGGGACGTACCAGGCGAGCAGTGCTCCGGCGCGGACGACATACCGGCCGCCCTCGGCACCAGCCGTCCAGTCGTCCGTCTCGCGCAGCTCCTGGAAGCCCGCCTTCTCCAGGCGCTGGGCCGCGTTCGCGACCACGTGGTAGGGCGAGGGGCTGGAGCGGATGAAGGAGAGCAGATCGTCGCTGTGACTGCGGTCATGTGTGGGGGACATGGGCGCTCACGCCTTTCGGAGGGGCTGGAGAGGGTTGAGGAGTGGAGCGACGGGCGCGTCCGGCCGAGTGCACAGTTCGGCGAGGACGGCCTGCCAGTCGTCGAGCAGCTCCTGAGCCGTGGCGGGGTCCCACAGATCGGCGGAGTACTCCAGAAAGGTGCGGTAGCCCTTGGCCGGGTCGCGGCGCGGGGCGAGACCGAAGGAGAGGTCACCGCGGGACACGGGCGGGGCGAGGTCGTCGACCTCGACGTCGAGTCCGGGGATCTCGATGTCCGTGTCCAGGGAGTTCTGGAAGGCGATGGTCAGCGGGAAGCGCTCGGGCACCGCGCGGGCGCCGCTCTCGCGCAGGGCGCGCACGATCCGCGCGGTCGGCAGGACGTGGGCCGTCGCCTCCAGGGCGCCGGCGCCGGTGCGCTCCACGAGGGCGCCGCGCGTCTCGTCCGGGTCGGGCGTCACCCGGACGACCACGCCGGTCGACGTCAGCGCGATCATCGACTCGAACGCGCTGCGCTCGCGGTGGGCGTACGGCGTGCCCATCGCAATGTCCCGCGCCCCGGACCGGCGGGCGACCAGAACGCCGAGCGCCGTGGCCGCGACCCCGAAGGGCGTGGTGTGCCGGGCCGCCGCCAACTTCTCGACGGCTCTGCGCAGTTCACCGGACGCGGTTCCGCGCAGGGTGTCGCCGTGTCCGCTCGGCACGGCGGGCCGGGCCCGGTCGCCGGGGATCTCGACCGTGGCCGGGATCCCCTCCAGATACCGGGTCCAGTACGCCGTCCTGCGGGCCTCCTCGGCCGGGTCGGCGTGCTCGCGCTGCCAGCGGGCGTAGTCCGTGCACTGCGCCGCCGGTTCGGGCAGACCGTGCGGGCGGCGCGCGGCGGCGGCCGTGTAGAGCGCGGCGAGCTCGTCCAGGAGGAGGGAGAGGGACCAGCCGTCGACGCAGATGTGGTGCACGACGAACATCAGCGTCCACCGGTCGGGCGCGACGCGCAGCAGCCGCAGGACGGGCAGTACGGGCAGTACGGAGCCGGTCACCGTGATGGGCGTCGCGGCGGTTTCCCGGCACAACTCCTCGGCGCGCGCGAGCCGTTCGGACTCCGCCGCGATGCCGGTGAGGTCCTCGACGGGAAGCGCCGGGGGCGGCACGTCGAGAACCTCCTGCCGCCAGCCGGTCCCGTCGTCCGTTCCGTGCGACGGGACCGGCCGCCCGTCTCCGGGTACGAAGCGGCACCGCAGTCCGTGGTGGCGGTCGAGCAGCCCGGCCACCGCGGTGCGCAGGGCGGCCACGTCCAGGGGGCCGGTGAAACGGATCCGGGTGGGGATGTTCCACACCTCGGGGCGGGGCATGCCCAGGACGCCCGCGATCATGCGGGCCTGCTGGTCGCTGACGGGCGCCGTGTCCACCACGGTCACGCCCCGGGGTGGCGCGAGCCGGGCGGTCATCGCCCCCAGCGTGGCGTCGGCGAAGAAGTCCGCCAAGGGGTATTCCACGCCGAAGCTGTCCCGGACCCGGTTCACCAGCCTGATCGCGCCGATCGAATTCCCCCCGAGCTCGAAGAAGTTGGCGTCCGGGCCGAGATCACCCGCGAAGCCGAGGGTGTGCTGCCAGAGGGTACGCAGACGGTGGGCGCCGTCGGGAGTGCCCGGGGTGACGGAACCCGGTGTCAGGTCGCCGACCGTCTCCGCGGCGCCCGCCGTCATGGTGGTCAGCGCGTCCTCCAGACGGACCAGGCACCCTCGTGCCGTCGACTCGTCGAACAGGTCGGCGTCGTAGCGGAGGCGCAGGTCGAGGTCTCCGTCGGGGAGCCGGGTCGCCATGAGGGCGAGTTCGAGGGGTGCGGACTCGGTGCCGCCGTCGAGGGGGGTGGCGCGCAGGCCGGGCAGGGCGAGTGCGGTCAGGGGTGCGGTGTCGAGGTCCGCGGAGACCGTGACGAGGGGGCGCGGGTTGCCCGGGTCGGGGTGGCGGGACGCCGACAGGGCGTCCAGGTCGACGTGTCGGCGGGCATCGGCGGCGAAGAGCGTGTCCCGGGTGGCGCGTACGGCGTCGGTGAGAGTCGTGCCGTCGGTCAGGGTTCCGCGCAGGGGCAGCAGGGACACGTGGAAGCCGACGGTGTCACGCGTCTCGGGGGTGCGGCGGCCGAAGGTGGACCCGATGACGAAGTCGTCCTGTCCGGCGTACTGGCGCAGCACGATCCGCCAGGCGGTGAGCAGCGTCGCGAACAGGGTGGCCCCTTGCCGCCCGCTCCACTCCCGCAGCCGCCCCGCCCGCTCCGGGCCGAGCCGCAGCCCCACGGCCCCGCCGCGTCCGGCGACGGTACGGGTGCGCGGCCGGTCCGTGGGCAGCGCGGGCGCGCCCGGCCCGTCCCCGAGGTGGGTGCGCCACCAGTCCAGGTCGTCCGCTCCCCCGGTCACCGCGATCGTGTCGAGCGTGCTCCCGGCGGGCCGCTCGAAGCGGGGCGCGCGCCCCTCCACCGCCGCCCGGTAGAACTCCCCGAGGTCGGCGGCGACCAGCCCGGCGGAGTGGCCGTCGGTGACGAGGTGGTGCATGGCGAGGATCAGCGCGTGGTCGTCGTCGGCGAGCCGCAGCAGCCGGGGCGTGAACAGCGGCCCCGACGCGAGGTCGTACGCGCGGGTGCTCTCCTCCCGCAGGGCGGCCCGGATCACGTCGTCGGCGTCCCGGTCCCGGACGTCGTCGACGGTCAGGGCCGCACGTGCCCGGTCCCGGTCCTCCCGTACGACCTGGAAGACCCCCTCTCCCCCGGCCACGAACACGGTCCGCAGACCGTCGTGGCGGCGGACGAGGCCGTCCACGGCGGTCCGCAGCGCCTCGACGTCCAGCGGACCCCGCAGCCGTACGCCCTGGATCTCGTTGTACGCGGCCGGGTTGGCGATCAGTGCGGCGGCGAGCCAGAGGCGGCGCTGGGCCGGGGTCGCGGCAGCCCGCCGTTCTTTGGGCCTCTTCGGCTTCTTCGGCTCCGTCGGGGACTCGTGGTAGCGGCGGCGCAGGACGTCCAGCTGCTCCAGGCCCGCCCGCATCTCCTCCGGCGGCAGTCCGAAGTCGACCAGGGAGGCGATCTCGTCGACTCCCGCGGCCCGCAGCGCGTCGACGGTGGCCGCGCAGGTGTCCGGGGAGCCGATCAGGGCCCGTTGGTCGCAGTAGCGGTCGTAGGCGCGGCCGAAGAGGTAGGCGAGGTCGGCCTCGCTCGCGTCTGCCACATCCTCGGGGCGTCCGCCGAGGACGCTCGCGGCGGAACGCATCTGGAGGGAGGAGCGCAGATAGCGGCTCATCGGCTCGCGCGCGGCGGCCCGGGCGGCGGCGTGGTCCTCGGCGAGGTGGGTGTGGAGCAGGACGGTGACGCGGCCCGCGTCGGGGTCGAGGCCGCTCCCGGCGCGCAGCCGGCGGTAGTGGCGGATGTTCGCCGCGAGCTGCTCGACCGTCTGGTTCATGAGGTTGGTGACGATGCCGAGGTCGCGGCGGGCCGCCTCCTCGTACGAGGCACGCCGCCCGGACGTCGCCAGGTACATCGGCGGCAGCTCCTGCACGGGCCGCGGGTGCAGGTGTACGTCGATGGGGTCCCCTTCGCCGGTACGGCGCGCGACGCTCTCGCCGCGCCACAACCGCCGTACGTCCTCCAGGTGTCGGAAGGCGATCTCGGCGCGGTCGGTGAAGCGGTCGGGGTGGAGGGCGAAGTCGCTCGCGTGCCAGCCGCTCGCGCAGCCGATGCCGACCCGGCCGCCGGAGAGGTTGTCGGCCACGGCCCACTCCTCGGCGATCCGCACGGGGTCGTGCAGCGGGAGGACCACCGAGCCCGCGTGCAGACGGATGCGGTGGGTCTCCCGGGCGAGCGCGGCGGCCAGGACGGACGGGTTGGGGAAGAGGCCGCCGAAGGAGTGGAAGTGGCGTTCGGGCAGCCAGAGCGTGCTGAAGTCGTGGGTGTCGGCGAAGCGTGCGGTCTCGATCAGCCGTTCGTAGGCCTGGGCGCTGTCCTCGCCGTCGGGGTGGTCGCCGAAGAAGTAGACGCCGAAGTCGGGGGCGGGCCGCTCGGAGGCGTCGCCGTGGCCGTGACTTCGGCTGCGGCGGGCCGTCGTCGGGAAGTGACCGCCCGCGCGCAGCTCCCGCAGTGAGTCCTTCACCGCGTCGGTGATCCGTTCGACGTCGGTGTCGGTGTGCGCGGTGGAGAGGTAGAAGGAGCGCCACTCCCAGACGTAGATCCCGCGCAGGAGGAGGTGGTGGTAGAGCAGTTCCATGTCGGCGCGGTGGGTGAAGCGGAACATGGACCCGAAGTGGGCTGTCTCCAGGGGGAATTCCTCGGCGCGGAAGAAGTCGTCGAGGTCGGCGGCGAGCGCGTCGGTGCGGGCGTTCAGCGTCTGCTGGAGCCCCGGGCCCTGCTCCTTGAGGTGGGTGAGGACCGCGCGGGCGGCGGCCATCGACAGGGGGTGCTGGATGTACGTACCGCCGAAGAAGGTCGTGTCGCGCGTCGGGCGGCTGTCGTCCCCGTACCGCCAGAAGCCGCCGTCGATGCCGTCCATGAGGTCGGCGCGGCCCGCGATCGCGCCGATGGGGTGACCGCTGCCGAGGGCCTTGCCGTAGGTGGCCAGGTCGGGGACGACGCCGTAGTGGTGCTGGGCGCCGCGGGGGTGGGGGCGCAGGCCGGTGAGCATCTCGTCGAAGAGGAGGACGATTCGGCGCCGGGCGGTCAGCTCCCGCAGCGTGCGCAGGAAGGCGACGGGACGCAGGGCGGGGTTGCGGCACTGGACCGGTTCGACGAGGACCGCGGCGATCGTGTCGCCGAGTTCGTCGATGACGTCCAGGCTCTCCTGGCTGCCGTATTCGAGGACGAGGAGTTCGGACACCGCGCTCGCGGGGATTCCGCGCGAGACGGGGACGGCGTGGCGGCCGTCGGGACCCGGGCGGCCGAGGACCGAGTCGATGTGACCGTGGTAGGAGCCGCGGAACATGACCACGCGGTCGCGTCCGGTGGTCGCGCGGGCGAGCCGCAGGGCGGCGGAGTTGGCCTCGGTGCCGGAGTTCGCGAACGCCACCCGCTCCATGCCGGTGAGTTCCGCGAGCAGTTCGGCGGCCACACCCGTGTCCTCGGAGCGCGGTCCGAGGCGCAGTCCGCCGGCGAGGTGCCGGCGGACGGCCTCCGTCACCGGCGCGGGCTCGTGGCCGAGCAGCAGCGCGCCGAAGCCCATGGTGATGTCGGTGTAGTCGTTGCCGTCGACGTCCGTCAGCCGGGCGCCGTGCGCCGAGCGGGCCGCGATCGGGTACTGCATCTCCTTCGTCGCCCGCCGGAAGCCGACCACGGCCCGGCTGTCCGCCAGCACCGTCCGGTGCCGCTGGGCCAGCTCCTTCGACGTGCGGGTCCGCTCGGTGAAGCGGCGGACCAGGTCGTCGGCGTGGGCTCGCTGGGCCTCGCTCGCACCGGTGCCGGACATGCCGGAGTCAGGGGGGAGGGTGATGTGGGGGCCGTGGGGGCCGTGGGGGCCGTGGGGGAGGAGGGGTTGCCCGGTGGGTTGCCCGGCAGGCGGCTCGGCGGGTTGCCCGGCAGGCGGCCCGGCGGGTTGACCGGCGGGCGGCCCGGCAGGCGGCCCGGCAGGCGGCCCGGCAGGCGGCCCGGCGGGTTGCCCGGCAGGCGGCCCGGCGGGTTGCCCGGCAGGCTGCCCGGCAGTCGTCCCGGCGGGTTG